>JAAUQA010000210.1 GCA_012032855.1 Candidatus Competibacteraceae bacterium | reverse complement strand
CGGATTGAGCACCGGCTATGGCGTCAGTCAGGTTGTTATTCGGGGTGGATTTGACCGTTGCTGAAGGCGAAGTGGTCACGTTGCTGGGCCGCAATGGTATGGGAAAAACCACCGTCCTGCGGGCCATCATGGGATTGACCCGCGCCTGGACCGGCACAGTCCATTTTCAAGGCAAGGCAGTCCAACATCTGCCCGGTTACGCGATTGCCCGAGCGGGAGTCGGCCTGGTTCCAGAAGGGCGGCAAATCTTTCCTACCTTGACGGTAGCGGAAAATTTGCTGGTGACCGCTGCCGATCGAGGCGTTTCGCTCACTCCACCGTGGACACTGGAACGGATTTATCAGTTGTTCCCCACCCTGGCTGGACGAAATCAGCAGCGAGGTGATCAGCTGTCCGGCGGTGAGCAACAGATGCTGGCCATTGCCCGAGCGTTGATGACAAATCCCCGCTTGTTGATCTTAGACGAGGCGACGGAAGGCTTAGCTCCGCTGATCCGTGAAGAGATCTGGCAAGTGTTGGAGGCGTTAAAAGGTAGCGGAGAATCGATTCTGATCGTTGATAAGCATTTGCAGGCGCTACTGCGTATTGCTGATCGGCATTACATCTTGGAGAAAGGACAGGTGGTGTGGTCAGGGAATTCGGCGCTGTTGGCGGGAAATTCGGAGGCACAGGAACATTATTTAGGGATTTGATATTATTGAGCAAATGCTTGTATCAAGTGACGATAATAGTAGTGCACTGACTACTTGGCTTATTTTTAGTCTATCATGGTGAGAAAGTTTCTCTCTGGCGCCGATAACTGATTATCCTTAACCCCCATGATGAACCTATTGGGCGAATTCGAGTGCAAGCTCGATTCCAAATTCAGACTGGCTCTGCCTGCGGCGCTGAAGAAGCAATTGCCGCCTCAGGCCGATGGCCGATTTGTCGTCAATCGGGGTTTCGAAAAGCACTTGACGCTGTATCCGCTGACCGAGTGGGAAATCGTCAGCGCGGAAGTGAACCGCCTGAATATGTATGTCAAAAAGCACCGCGAATTTGCCCGTTACTTCCATCGTGGTGCTACCGAATTAGCCTTGGACAGCGCCGGACGAGTGTTATTGCCTAAACGGCTGATGGTCTATGCCGGCATCCAAGAGGCAGTCGTTCTGCTGGCTTATGCTAATCGCATTGAGTGCTGGGACAGTGAGCTTTATGACACCTTATTGACCGACGAGCCTGCAGATTTTGCTCGGTTGGCTGAAGACATCATGAGTGGCGGTGATTCAGTACCGGAGCGGGAAGAAAAAAGACCTGAATATCCAGACATGCTGATTGTCCCGCCCGGTCCTCGGCATTGAGGACCGCATTTCGCCCTGTTCAAGCTTGGCTAACCTGTTGACTGGATGGTTAATGAAGCAGTAAGGACCTCATCGTGTCCACAGGGCTTGCATCACTTTTTTTATGGTGTGTAGCAGGTAGACGCCATAGGCGAAAGGGACTCGGAGGCATCCTGACACAGCATATCTATCGACCAAATATCGACTATCCGGCAGACTATATTCCGCCAAGAGCTGCAACTTGTCTCGCCAACGGGGCAGGGATTTAAAGTCCATATACAATACCTTTAACCGCGAAGACGTCAAATAGCCCGCTGATAGCTCAGATGCTTCAGTATTCGCTAACCCACTGACAATCGAGTGGGGCAAAGCAGTATTCAAGGATGTTCGCACCTGTTCGATCGCATCTAAACAAACCGTTCTGACCTGAAATGCTCGGCATAGCTTGACGAACAGATCGATTTCTTCGAACGTCATGCCATTAAGCAGCAGGTGAATATCGTAAAGCCAGATCAAACGATCTCGGCTGGTATGGCCATCGTCGGCATGTTGACCGTAGCGATTGGCTGCCCGATGCAGACAGGCGAGAAATAGAGCATGAGGCGGCGCGAGGCCACGGGCTCTAGAATGAAGTTGAGGTATCGGAACGGACAGTTTTAGAACACCGGGATAATCGAGTGTAGCGGCAAAGAATTGCCGGTTATTGATGCGCCAATGAACATCAAGAACGACTGATATTCCCGGCACTTCTTGCTTGCTAAATTGTGTTTGATAGGTGGTCAACTCACCACGGATAGGATAAGTGGTATAACCCAGCGTCTGTAGAATTCGACTGAGTTTGCTCAAATCGCTTTTGGCAATAAAAAGATCGGTATCACAGCGAGGACGTAGGTTGGGCGAGGAATAGTGCGTATAAGCTAACGCGCCGCCTTTCATGAGTACGGGGTAAATATTCTCGGTAGTGAGGGCGTCAATGAGTTTGGCGAGTGTCGGTTCGCGTATCATTTCTACAGCAGTTTGCTGCCGCGCTGCCTGAGATAATGCATCTTGTAACACTGTCGGCCAAGTTAACCATGACGGCGTCGATTTTAGCTGGTGATAGAGGAGCGCCTGCACACCATGATTTTCACTGCTGGATAGAAAACGATCGACCAAGTTTTGATCGGTATTTGCTGGCCAATCAACCGGTTCGTTACGTAGAGCTGCACATTGCAGTTCTTCGACTAGGGTTGAGGATTGCACGTGTTAAAATCTATTACTCAATATGAACTTGCGGCGTCAATCGGCTTCAATCTCGGCAGAAGCACGAGATAGCTCCCGGTTCGACAGCATGCTTGCCAACAATTCAAATAGCGCGCCTTCGTCACGATTGGCCAGCGCTTTGTTCAGATCATCCAGTGCAGCATCTAACAAGTGCGGATTCATCGTGGCTACACGGGAAATATGTATCTTGGGATGCTGGGTATTGGATAACTCTTCTGAAGAATAGAATAATTCTTCAAACAATTTTTCACCTGGGCGCAGCCCCGTGTACTCAATCCTGATATCGTGACCCAGCTGTCGACCCGACAGTCGGATCATCTGCTCAGCAAGATAGCGAATATTGACCGGTTCACCCATATCAAGCACGAATATCTCACCACCTTCACCCATAACAGCCGCTTGCATAATCAATTGGCAAGCTTCGGGCGTAGTCATGAAAAACCGTTCTATCTCGGGGTGAGTCACAGTCACCGGCCCACCGCGTTCGATTTGATGCTGAAAGCGGGGTACGACGCTACCGGCTGAGCCAAGGACGTTGCCGAATCGCACCGTGACAACGCGGCAGTCAGATGTTTGATCCACTGCTTGGCAGAGCAATTCCGCAATACGTTTGGTTGCTCCCATCACATTGCAGGGGTTGACCGCTTTATCGGTGGAGATGAGCACAAGACGTTCACACCCCCACTTATCGGCCGCCGTAGCCACAATCTTCGTGCCCATGATATTGTTGCGAACTGCCGCACACAGTTGGTCTTCAAGCAATGGCACATGCTTGTAGGCCGCTGCATGAAACACGACGCCGGGTCTTTCCTTGCGGAACAAGGCATCTACAGCAATTGGATCGGTGATGTCAACGAGGTAGCGAGTAAACTCAGGCGAGGCGCCACTATCCAACAGTTCCATCTCGATCTGATAGAGGTTGTACTCGCAGTTGTCCACCAGCACCAGCCGACTGGTATCGCAGTGCCGGAATTGGCGACACAGTTCGGAGCCGATAGAACCACCGGCCCCGGTTATTAAGACTACCCGATTTGCGAGACCCTGACGGATTCCTTCCCAGTCCAAAGTGATTGGGTTGCGTCCCAACAAGTCTTCGATGGAGACGGGTCGGAGCTGGTTGACGGTAACCTGGCCGGACATCAGATTACTCAACTGCGGCACCGTGTGAAATGAACAACCGGCTTGTTCGCACCACCCTACCAGTCGCTGCATTTCATGGGCAGAGGCGCTGGGCGTTGCCAACAGGATCAAGTCGATACCGAGTGTTTTGACCAATGCCGGTATTTGGTCGCTAGCGCCTCGAATAGGTATGCCGTGCAAATCTCCCCCCTGCCGATGCGGTTTGTCATCAACAAACGCCACAGCGACATAGCCATGCTGTCGATTTCGCAGCATATCCCTGACCAGCATTTCTCCAGCGCGTCCGGCGCCCACAATTAATACTCGTTTCCCGGGTCTCCAATCCAGGCGTTGATCCTTGATCCAACGATAGAGCAAGCGTGACCCTGCCAGTAGAATAAATTGAAAAATAACGAATAGTACCGGTAGGGAGCGGGGGATAAACGCCATGCGATTGAGGGCAAACAACAGGAACAACAACACCGTGGTTCCCACCAGGACGGCTTTAGCAATGCGAATCAAGTCAATCACCGACGCAAACCGCCATACGCCACGATGCAGACCAAAACTCCAGTAAACTGATCCTACGACCACGACGACCAGGGGCAACGTATGTATTGCATCTTCAATAAACGCCGGCGGCACATAAGCCAAATTGAAACGCATCCAATAGGCTAACAGCCAGGCAGTAGGGATCATCAGTAGATCATGTAGAAATACTGCCAAGCGCGAGCGAGACTGGTTGAACCACTGCTTCAAAGTTTTGGTGTTGCTCAATATCTGAAAGTGTATCCCCAAATCGTCAGTTCTTGATCTGCAACTGTTCCCGTAATTCGTTGGGGGAGGAGGGTAGTTTAAGCAGCATCAATGGGATTCGGAACGGGGAAAAATGACCTAGTGTCGTAAATAATGATCAGGAAATAATTTTTAGGTCATTCGCAAACTTAACACTGCTCAATCCGACCTTATAGGGCTTGTTAAACTGATTATAAGACGTATCAGCATTTTTTGGCATCGTTGAGCACGATTGCGTTCAATCGCCTAACCGATCAGCAGCACCGATATTCAGCTCTGGAAGTAACTCTTTATAAACGGCAACGGTCTTTTCGATCACAATCCGCTCGTCGAATTCCGTCACGGCCCGTTTGCGGGCTTCACGACCCAATTGGCGTGCCCATTCTGGATGCTCATGAAGCTGGCAGATGGCGTTGGCAAGCGCTCTGGCATCGCGTGCTGGCACGATCAATCCATCTATGCCGTTGGTGACAACTTCCCGACAACCCGGCACATCGGTCGTCACCAAGGGTAGGCCGCATGCTGCAGCTTCGATCAAGCTTTTGGGTAACCCTTCGCGATAGCTGGGCAACACAACCATGTCGGTTTGAGCATACCGTGCTCCCATATCCTCGACTTGACCCAACAATTCGACCACACCCTCAGCCTCCCAAGCGTTGAGCTGCGCCTGTGGAATTGAAGCGGGATTACCGGGATCGGGCACACCGGCCAATTGAAACCGGAGTGATAAACCTGCAATCCTCAGTTGGCGAGCGGCTTCAACATATTCCGCGATTCCCTTGTCCCATAACAACCGAGATGCTAGTAAAACTCGTTTTTCACCCTTGGGCTGTATTGTCGCGCCAGCCGGTTGGAACCGTTGGGTATCGACACCGGACCCCTTGATTAACCGAACATACCGGCTGTCCGCGATTTGTGCTTGCTGAAAGGCCAAAACATCGTCGTTGTTTTGCAGGATCAAAAGAGAATGCGGGTTATTCAGCACACGCCGCATCAGTTCGCATAGTAATGGGCGCAGCAGCCTAGCTCTAGGTGCCGGATTAGTGAATACATAGCCTAATCCGGCTACGGCGTTCACGCGCGCGGGCACCCGGGCCAGCAGGACACCGTGTTTTCGCGAGACGGTTTTCCAGTAATCAAAGTGTTGGCCATAGGCAGTGAGATAACGTTTTAAAAGGGCGGGCTCGACGCGCCGATGTCGGTCTACGAGCTCCACCTCGGCTCCTGGCGCCGCCCCGGCGACGACCCGGGCCGCTTCCTGACCTATCGCGAACTCGCTCCGCTCCTGGTCGACTACCTCCGCGAGACGGGCTTCACCACGTGGAGTTCCTGCCCGTCATGGAGCACCCGTACTACCCGTCCTGGGGATACCAGACGACGGGGTACTTCGCGCCGACGTCGCGCTACGGGACGCCCCAGGACTTCATGCACCTCGTCGACGAGCTGCACCGCGCGGACATCGGCGTGATCCTCGACTGGGTGCCCTCGCACTTCCCGACGGACGAGCACGGCCTTTCGTTCTTCGACGGGACGCACCTCTTCGAGCACGCCGATCCTCGCCAGGGCTTTCATCCCGACTGGCTCTCGTCGATCTTCGAACTACGGGCGCAACGAGGTACGGAGCTTCCTGCTGAGCAGCGCGATCTTCTGGCTCGAGCGCTTCCACGCGGACGGCCTCCGCGTCGATGCGGTCGCGTCGGATGCTGTACCTGGACTACTCGCGAAAGGAGGCGAGTGGATCGCGAACGAGTTCGGGGGACGC
>JAAUQA010000209.1 GCA_012032855.1 Candidatus Competibacteraceae bacterium | reverse complement strand
ATAGAAGTTGATGAAAATGAGGAATGGACTGAACATCAACGACCGGTCATGGAGCATGAATTTAGACACGGCTATTTGGACTTGGACCGCCCCATTATCGCGCATGGCCAACGGGTCGGGTTATTGAATATACAAGTCGATACGTCTCGGTTGAAAGACATTGTGGTGCAAAGTATTGGCATTGCTGGCTGTGTTTTCCTGGCTTGCTGTGTTTTCGTCTACTTTTTGGCGATCCTGCTCCACCGTTTTATTTCCGGTCCGTTAACCAATCTTGCGAATACGACACGGGCTATTTCGGAAAGGGGCGATTACTCGCTGCGGGCGGAAAAAACTACTCAGGACGAGTTGGGCACGTTAATCGACGGCTTTAACAGTATGTTGGAACAGATTGAGATGCGGGACAAAAAATTGGCTTGCTTGGTCGATGAACTACAACGCACAACACGAAACGCGGAAGAAGCCAATCAAGCCAAGTCTCAATTCCTGGCCACCATGAGTCACGAAATACGCACGCCGATGAACGGTGTTTTGGGAATGACGGAACTCTTGCTTGGGACGGTGCTGGCCCCAAAACAACAACACTTTGCCCATGCGATATACCGTTCCGGTCGATCTTTATTGGGCATCATCAACGACATTCTGGATTTTTCCAAAATCGAAGCGGGCAAATTAGAACTGGAAAATGCTCCCTTCAATCTGCGGGAAATGGTTGAGGAAACCACCGAGTTATTGGCCGAGCGTGCATACAGCAAAGGCTTGGAATTGCTGTGTTGGGTCGACGAAGATATACCGGAATCACTGCAAGGCGACGCAGGGCGATTGCGCCAGATTCTCATTAACTTGCTGGGTAACGCGATCAAATTCACAAATACTGGTGAAATCGGGGTATGGGTCATGTTGCAAGGCAGCACTGCGGATACGACACGCTTACGTTTCAAAGTCAAAGACACCGGCGTCGGTATCACCCCTAAATTACAGAGGCGTATCTTCGATGCGTTCTCCCAAGCGGACGAATCGACCACCCGCCAGTTTGGCGGCACCGGCTTAGGATTGGCTATTTGTAAACAGTTGGTTGTATTGATGGGCGGCGAGATCGGCGTGAACAGCCAAGCAGGAAAGGGTTCCGAATTTTGGTTCACCGTCAGCTTACCCGTGCTATCGTCACAGTTGCTACCGTTCCAAAAACCGGTGACCACACTACAGGATATGCGCATCCTAGTGGTGGACGGCAACCTAACTCGCCGCACGCTGTTGGAGCACCAACTCACCCGCTGGGGAATGCGGTGCAGTATCGCCACAAGCCGTACCGAATTGTTGACTCTATTGCGGGACAGCGCAAACCGAATCCCCTTCACATTGGTTATCTTTGACGAACACTGGCCACACGCCGATGTCCCCGCCTTGATAAAGGCCATTAAAGGTGATCCGGCGATCGCCGCCATCAAAATTATGCTGCTGTCTTCGCCTCATCATCCTCAGCAGCAAGAGAAAAATAACGCTGTGGGTATGTGGCGGGTGTTGCGCAAACCGGTCCGACAGACCCGTTTGCTGATGTACCTGCTGCGCTTAGTCAGTGAACTATCGGAGTCGCAGCCGACGAACCCATAACGGTGTTTCCGGGCCGGCCCAGGTTGCCGCGCTTAAACGCCCATGTGCTGGTGGCTGAAGATAATCCCGTCAATCAAACCGTGGTAGCAGAAATGTTGCAGGAGCTGGGCTGTCGCGTCGATATCGTCGCCAACGGCAGCGAGGCGGTCGAGGCGATCAAGCAGCACAGCTATGATTTGATTTTAATGGACGTGCAAATGCCGGAACTTGACGGTTATCAGGCCACAGCGATAATTCGAGACCAGGAAAAAGTGGCCGACACGGCGCCTATCCCGATAATCGCCGTCACCGCCAATGCGTTGTCGGGGTCGCAGGAAGAATGTCTTGCGGCGGGGATGAATGATTATATCAGCAAGCCGTTTCGGCAGTCACAACTGGCGGCTTTACTGCAACAGTGGTTATCCGATGCAGCGTAACAGCAGCCTTTCGCAAAACTCAGCTAGGCGATAGTCGTTTCACCAGCGGATCGCATCGAAATTCCGTGCCTGTGGGTGAGTGGGTTCGGTATCCAGGGTGCCGTGGCGGACTAATTGCCATGTTTGCATGCCGGCTGCCCGGGCGGCGTTCAATTCTGCGCTGGTATCGGAAAGAAACAGCATATCTTGCGGTGCCAGGCCGATCTCATTGGCGATAGCTCGATAAGACGGAATTTCTTGTTTGTGGCCGATCACAGTGTCGAAATAGCCGGAGAATAACGGTGCCAAATCGCCGTAATCAGTGTGTGCAAACAACAACTGCTGAGCCTGCACTGAACCGGAAGAATACACATATAATGCAATGCCGCGCGCCTGCCAAGTGCGGAGACAGCGGGCGGCATCCTCATAGACATGGCCGGTGAAATCCCCTCGTCGGTAGCCCTCTTCCCAAATCAGACCTTGCAAGGCTTTTAAGGGCGTCACCTTGCGATCGGCATCAATCCAAGCGATGAGTTGATCAATTAACGCTTGTTCACTCAACGCAGCGCCTGCTTCCGCGCGGGCTTGTTCAAGCATTTGTGCGACAGCCGGTTGAGCACCCTGGGTGTGAACGAATTCGGGTAGATGCTCCCGCGCGTAAGGAAACAGCACCTTTTTGACAAAAGACAGCGACGAGGTAGTCCCTTCGATGTCGGTGAGGATCACCCGCACCATGCTTAATCTCCCAGCCGCGGAAACCGACCGGCGATGTCGCTACCGGTGAAATTCGCTACCCAGCCTTCCGGCGAGGTGAACAATCGGATGCACTTGAAATCCGGTTGCGGCCCCATGTCGAACCAATGCGTCGTGTTAGCCGGTACGCTGATCAAATCGCCTTTCTCACACAGTACGGCGCACACCTTGCCATCTGTATGGATATAGAACAGCCCCCGCCCATCAACGAAAAAACGCACCTCGTGATCGCTGTGGATGTGTTCATCCAGGAATTTAGCGCGCAAGGTGTTTTTATCGGGATGGTCGGGTTTGAGGCTTATCACATCGGCGGCCTGGAACTGATATTGCTGCATCAGCCGATCGACCGGTTCACGATAGGCGGAGAGCACTTCATCCTGTTCAGCCCGCTCGCTCAGTTCGCGATCTGCAGTCCAACGCTCAAACAACACGCCAATGGCATCCAATTCCCGAGCAATGGCGTGGTACTCGGTATGGGTTTGCGCCGTGGTCGGATCGTCGTCGCGGTAAATCTTTAATTCGCTCATTAGCCTAACCTCCGCATTAATAGTTCGCAATCGAACAAGAACTCGAACGCTTCGATATGTCGCCGGGCATCCCCCACGGAGTTTCCCCAGGTATAAAAGCCGTGTCCGGCGATCAGATAGCCCTGCAGCGGATGTTCGTCCCAATAAGCCGCCACTTGGTCGGCGAGCCGGTCGATATTCTGATCGTTAGGGAAAATCGGCACCACAACTTTGCATTCATGACTGTCGATGTCCGGGAATGCTTTCAAGACCTCGTAGTCCTGCAACCGTAATTCCGTGCCGCCCAAGCGGGACAGAACCGTGGCGTTGACCGAGTGGGTGTGCAGAACTGCGTTGATTGCCGGGTCGCGACGGTACAACACAGTGTGCAAGGGTGTTTCAGCAGAGGGTCTCTTGCCATCAAGGGATTGACCTCGGCTGTCTACCAGCATGATGTCGGCTTCTTCAAGCAACCCTTTATGACGCCCGGATACGGTAATGGCGATGCGGCCATCCTGCAACCGAGTCGAAAAATTGCCGCTGGTTGCCGGCACCCAACCGCGCTCAAAAAAGAACCGCCCGGCCTGTATCAGTTGTTGGGCTTGATGGGAGAAATCCGCAGCCATGATCATCAGTTACTCATCCCCTACACAACAAGGGCCGATACTCTAAAACATCCGAACACCCGTGTATACCGGATCGGCACACTATCGACCTGGATGCGATTAGCAAGACCGTCTGCGGGAGGAATACCGCAGTCGAGCCTACAGGGAGGTTTCACGGCGTGTCTTGATAACGCTGTCCAGGTCGATATTAGACCACCGCGAGGGGTTTAGGCAGCAAATAGCCTTGATCCGCGTTTTTTCGAGAAACTTGCCGAATTTCTTTTTTAAACCCGGAATATGGAAAGTTCGATCCATGTAATTCATGCGGTTTTTCCACTTGATCACCGAGGAGGGGTTGAAATAGGCCACGGCATTATCCTTGTTCAATACGAAAGGCGGTTTGCCGTGGCGTAACAGTTCCAGGCTGGCAATTAGCGAGCCGGTGCGATGATTACCCTCGATAAAAAGCTGCGGTTGACAGAGAATCCGTACATAAACCCCAGCGGCACGTTTGTAGACCGGATCCTTTTTGTGCTGGTAATACCACTCTTTGACCCAATGCAGATTTTTGTAGAATTTATCCTGGGTCGCCACGATATGCTTGTAGTACTCGATGCGGGTATCGTAATCCGGGCCGCACAACACGAGATGGTTCAGTTCGAGCAGTTCTTCCAGCGCTCGATCGGCGAATAGGTCGTCGAAGCGGTCCACCAGTTCATCCACGTATCGGTACGCGCTCAGCAGATTCAGGATAAGCGCCTCCGTCATATCCTCGCGTTTGACTTCCAGGCTTTGATTGATGTGCACAAAATCCCCGTTGCACTTCGCGCAGCGACTGTTCGATATGGGCCAAATCCAAATAACGCGTCGCGCTAGGCTGATCCGGGCTGGTTGGAGCCGATTCCACGTGCGCGACGGCTGTCATGGCGACAATCAGGGATTATCCGCCGGTTGGCTGAGGTCAATCACCCGCATATCGTTGGTTCCACTGCGGTGTTGGCTAGAAGGCCCCTGCGTCAGCACCGCCAAGCCCTCGGTGACTCCCTGTTGATTCAACCAACGCCGGGCGTAATTTTCCCAATCTTCTTGAAAGTCGGTTTCGTACACCGGGTATACACCATAGGAAAACTGCAGCGCCTGGCACGTCGATTCGTGAGTGCTCATGGCCACGATCCACACCGGCAACCGAAAACGGGTGATGCGGCGAGCGGTCGTACCGGAATGAGTCGGGGTCAGGACAGCGACTGTGGGCAGACGTTCGACGGCTTGATGGACGCTTAGGGTGATCAGTCTTCGACATTAATGGTTCCCTGCACCAGCGCGGCAGTTAACGTCTCCCTGACTTTTTCCCCGCTACCCTCACTTTCGGTGGCTTGGGCGATGCTGGCGAGCATTGAGACAGCGTCCAACGGATAAGCACCGGCGGCCGATTCCTCCGACAGCATCACACAGTCAGTGCCGTCTAGAATAGCATTGGCGACATCGGTCACCTCAGCGCGGGTTGGTCGCCGGTTGGTCACCATGGATTCCAACATCTGGGTAGCGGTGATGACCGGTTTGCCCCGTAAATTGGCTTTACGGATCAAGCGTTTTTGGATAACGGCGATCTGATGTAAGGGAATTTCCACCCCTAAATCGCCACGCGCTACCATGATGCCGTCGGCGACTTCCAAAATAGCATCATAATTGTCCAAGGCCAGCGACCGTTCGATTTTGGCGAAGATACAAGGCACTCTGCCATATTCCGCTGCGGCGGCCCGCACCACGGTAATATCTTCAGGGCCTTGTACAAACGACTGGCTGACCGCGTCTACACCGTTTTCCACAGCGAATTGCAACCCGCGGCGATCATCTTCGGTAAAGGCGCTGATGCCTAACTCCACTCCGGGTACATTGAGTCCTTTATGTGAGCGTAGCAGGCCACCGACCAGCGCCTGGCAATGGACCTCTTTCCCGGTGACTTCAACGACTTTGAGCTGGATAAACCCATCGTTGAGATAAATCGTCTGATCGGGCCGCACGATGTCCGGTAAAGCGGGGAATTGCACCGGTATATGCGCACTGTCGGTCGGCGTGTCCCGGCAGCTCAACACCAGCGTGTCGCCTTGAGCCAGTTCCAAAGGTTCTTCGTGAAGTTTGCCGAGGCGAATTTAGGCCGGGCAGGTCGGCCAGAATCGCGACCCGCCGGCCCACAGCGCGAGCGGCATCACGTATCGTAGCGATGGTATTGCGGTGAGCGGCGAAATCGCCATGGGCAAAGTTCAAACGCGCCACATTGAGGCCACGGAGAATCATTTGCTCCAAAGTATCCCGGTTATTAGAGGCCGGACCGATGGTGCAAACCAGTTTGGTTTTATGTTTAGGGAGTTGCTGCATTGGGCTTTCCATCCATTCTCAATGACCGGCGCAGTTCGCCTGGCAGTTTATTGGCCGAGTTGTTG
>JAAUQA010000208.1 GCA_012032855.1 Candidatus Competibacteraceae bacterium | reverse complement strand
GGTGGTTTTTTGAAGTATAAACCACCGTCCGCGAGCAGCCAGATTCTACGGGATGTTTTGTTGGGAAAGCGCGGGTTAAACTAAGTGATCGAATTGTTTTAGGATTGTTTTAGGCATATGAACGATAAAATCTCGGCAAAAAAAACCGAAAAGTCCAAGTCAGCTGAGCCAATTTCAGAGCCGCTGATTGTTATCGCATCGAATCGTGGCCCGTTCAGTTTTAAACGGGCAGAAGATGGAAGTTTTACCGTGCAACGTGGTGCGGGCGGATTAGTGACCGCCCTGGGTGCTCTGGCGGAACGTCATCGCGTACTGTGGGTTGCGGCGGCGTTGAGTCAGGATGATCGCGACTGGGCCGAGCAACACCACGGGAAACCGCAAGACGTGGAAGGAACGCTGTTGCAACTGTTTCAGCCTGACCCGGCGGCCTACGAGAAATACTACAATCACATTTCCAATCCCTTGCTCTGGTTTATCCAACATCAACTGTGGGATACGCCCCGTTACCCCAGCATTGATGGTGATACTTGGGATGCGTGGCACTCCGGTTATGTGGCGGTCAATCGGCAATGCGCCGAGACTATCGCTGCCGGCATCGGTGACGGCAAGCAGCCGATTTTAATTTTGCCACAAGACTACCAGCTCTACTTGGTACCGCATTTCTTACGGGAAAAACTCGGGGATCGAGTACAAATTCAGCCGTTTTGCCATATTCCCTGGCCGGGGCCGGATGCGTGGCGGATTCTGCCGGCGGACATGCGCACCATGCTGTTATCCAGCCTGTTGGACTCCGATCGGGTCGGCTTTCAGACCCAGAAAGACGCTTTTAATTTTGTCCAGACCTGCCGATTCTATCTAAATGACGCCCATTCCCGGGGAAGCCGCACCACGATTCATTATCAAGATCGGAAGATTGAAGCTAAAGCTTATCCTATCTCGATTGACGTGGAGAAAGTCGAAGCGATTGGCGAAGAGATGGAAACTAAGCTGTTCAAGAATCAGCTCATCCAGTCCATCGGTGACAGCCGCTTGATCCTACGTACCGACCGAGTGGAGCCTAGCAAGAACATTTTGCGCAGTCTGCAGGCATTTCGGGTATTGCTGGAGAACTATCCCGAGCATCGCGGCAAGGTGCAAATGCTGACCCTGCTGGTGCCGTCGCGGATGGAGGTTGATGAGTATCAGACCTACCTCAAGGAGATCACCGCCGAAGGCAGCCTGATCAATGCCGACTTCAGCGATGGGTTCTGGGAACCGGTGCGGATGATTTTCGGCAGCAGCTACAACCGGGCCATCGCCGCCATGCAGCTCTACGATGTGCTGATGGTCAATCCATAGCCGACGGTATGAACTGGTCGCCAAAGAAGGGGTACTGGTTAATCAACGGGAAGGGGTGCTGCTGCTCTCGGAATTTGCCGGTGCGTATTACGAACTGGGGGATCAGGCACTGACGGTATCCCCCTTCGATATTCACAGTACCGCGGAAACGCTTCATCAAGCGCTGGTCATGCCGGCTGAAGAACGGGGTCAGCGAGCCAAGGCGCTGCGCGAACAAGTGCGCAACGCCAGCGTCAAACTTTGGTTTCAGACTCAGGTTGATGATGCGCTCAAGGGGTTGAGGCAATCTTAATCTAATCCTGAATACCTCAATAAGAGGTATAGGGATTAGGTTGCGGAGCAGGTTGTTGATAAGGATTTTGCGGACTGTCACCATACCCGCCGCCCTGCTGCGGAGGCGCGCTGTATCCGCCCGTCGGTTGCTGATATTGCCCCTGTTCTGTCGGGCGGACAATCATTTCGACCCGCCTGTTTAACTGACGACCGGACGCAGTGGCATTACTCGCGCGCGGTTCGCGTTTACCCCGCCCATCGGTGCGCAGACGTTGCGGCGCAACCCCACGCGACGCCAGATAATTCGCGACGCTTTCGGCGCGACGCAGTGACAACTCCAGGTTGTAGTCGTCACTGCCGCTACTGTCGGTATGCCCGATGATGTCAATTGTGGACTGGTTGTATTCCTGTAAGATGTTGGCGACCTTATCCAAAGTCGGCACAAAAGCGGGTTTGATGTCGGCCCGGTCAACATCGAACGACACTTCGCTGGGAATATTGAGTTTAAGACTGCCGTCTTGCATGCGTTGCACTTCCATGTTGTAACGGTTCTGTTCCTCGGCCAACGCCTGATCGAAAGCCTGTTGCTGACGGTCCATGTAGTTGCCGGCAGCACCGCCCGCTAACGCGCCAACCGCAGCGCCCACATAGCGGCCGGATTTACCGTCTATTTGATGCCCGATCACCGCGCCGGCCACTGCGCCGATGCCGGCGCCGGCTTTGGTGCGTCGGTAAGGATCATCCACCGCACAGGCCGTGACACCAAATAATGCTATACAGCAAATGATGGTCAAGACTTTGTTCATAAAATTGTTCTGCTTCATCGGTTTACCTTGAGTATCCACCGCGATGCTCGCGACATGGAATGCCAGTGATCGGGTTACGGTCCAGTACTGTCACCATAAAATGGTAGCCGGTATTATATAGACAGTGACAAGCGCTCACGGTTGTTTTGCGAGAGACTTGATGCAATCATGATGAAAATGATCAATCGTGATGGGAGCCGATGAGTCAGTGGTCGTTGTTCAGTAACCCCGAAACAGTGGGGCGTTTCGCTCTGCCGGTGACACTCATACTGATTATCCTGCTGGCCTATGATCTCGCCCGTCTCACGTGGGACTTTTTACCTGTGCCGGAATCACTAGCGCCCTCCTTGCTCGAATCCGACGCTGCAGGGTCGCTCACAGTAAACACCGAACCGGTGGTAGATTACACAGTCATTGCCAGCTGGCACTTGTTTGGCGAACTAGACGAATCAAAACCACCGCCCGCAACGCTGGCAGTGCCGGAAACCCGCCTTAATCTGCGCTTGGCAGGAATTTTCTATTCCGCGAATCCTAGCAAAGCGCTGGCCTTGGTCGCCGAGAGTGGGGGGCGGGAACTGACTTATACCGTAGGTGATCGTCTGCCCGGCGGAGTCAGGCTTGAACAGATTCTGAGTGATCGCATTATTCTGTCCCGCAACGGTGTTTTGGAATCCTTACGCTTACCGAAAGACACCATTGGCGGTAGCACTGCACGGGCCGCATCAACTCCCGCCCCGCAAACCGGCTTAGCCCCGGCAAGTGATGCGCCTATCGATGCCAGCACCATCGCCAGTCGCTTGCGCCGGGAAGTGGTGGAACGTCCTCAAGTTTTGGAAGATCTCGCATTCGCCAGCCCTTATCAGCAGGATGGTCAATTCATCGGTTTCCGTTTAAGGCCGGGTCGGGATCGCAAACTGTTTCAGCAACTCGGGCTGCGCCCCGGAGACATCGTTACCGAGATCAATGGCTTACGCCTAACGAGTCCCACCCAAGGGTTGACCCTGTTTCAGGAATTGCTTAACACGGATCAAATTGCGGTACAAGTGTTACGCAATGGCGCTGAAATCCCGCTCATCTTTGCCTTGAATGCCAACTGATTCGGCGTTTAAGTTCATGAAGTCCGTTAGAGGTCGTTATGTCAATAGGGTTTAAGGTACTGGCTTGGTCCCGTTACCGAGCCGTTCTTAGTGGTTTGTTGATCGCCGTGGTGCAGGCGACGGCATTTGCGACCCCCGTCACCTTGAACCTCAAAGACGCCGACATCAATGCTTTGGTCACCAGCATCTCCGAAATCACCGGCAAGAATTTCATCGTCGATCCGCGCGTCAAAGGCCGGGTTAGTTTGATTTCCGCCAAGCCCATGAACGAGGATGAGATTTACGATGTATTCCTGGCACTCCTGGCGGTGCATGGCTATGCCGCCATACCCGGCGACAAGGTCATCAAGATCGTGCCGGCGGCGGGTGCCAAGCAGGAGAATATCCCGACGGTGGATCGCGGTGGGGCTATTGAGGAAGACCAATCAGTCACCCGGGTGATCGAATTGCAAAATATTTCGGCGGCCCAACTGGTCCCTATTCTGCGCCCCTTGATTCCCCCGCAAGGCCACTTGGCTGCTTATGCCCCCACCAATGTGTTGGTCGTCTCGGATACCGCCGGCAATGTGGAGCGCATCGCCACCATAGTCGCCCGGGTCGATTTAGCCAGCAGCGAAGAAGTGGAAATCGTGCCGTTGCGACATGCTTCGGCTACTGATGTCGTGCGCGTCGTCAATACCTTGGAACAGGGCAAGAGCCAAGCCGCGACTGCACAAGGCGGCGCAGCCGGTGCAACGCCACCACGTTTGGCGGCCGATGAACGCACCAACAGCGTACTGTTAAGCGGCGACACCAAAGATCGGCTGCGATTACGGACCTTGATTACCCATCTGGACACCCCGCTTGAAGGGGGCGGCGATACTCAGGTGATTTATCTACGCTATGCCAAGGCGGTCGATCTGGTGCCGGTGTTACAGGGTGTCAGTCAAAATCTTGACGAAGAAGGAAGAACCACGCTGCAGGGACAACAGGGGCAATCTCCGGCACCGGTAACGTCTCAGGGGCAGGGGGGACGCAGCGACGTGAATATACAAGCCGACGAGGCTACCAACGCACTGGTGGTGACCGCGTCGCCCGAAGTGATTCGTTCCCTGCGTTCGGTGATTGCGCAACTCGACGTGCGTCGGGCTCAGGTGCTGGTCGAGGCGGCGATTGCAGAAATCTCCGCAGAGAAAACCGCGGAACTGGGCGTTCAATGGGTGGTGGACGGAACCCAGGGCGGCAACTTGGTCGGTTTGACCAATTTCACACTTGGTCAGAGCTTGGCGGGCATCGCATCGACAGCAGCGGCCATTGATGCCGGGTGAAGCGATTTCCGCCGGAAATGTCGCGCCGGGCTTGACGCTCGGGGTCGGAGATTTCGGAGGCAGAAATCGTTTCGCTGCCATCATCAGTGCGCTGGCTCAGGACGGCAACACCAATGTTTTATCAACACCAACGTTGGTCACTATGGACAACGAAGAGGCTGAAATCGTCGTAGGCGAAAATCGGGCCTTTGTCACCGGCAGTTTCACCACCTCCGCCGACGGTGCCAATAACCCGTTTCAAACCATCGAACGCCGCGACGTGGGCCTGACCCTCAGAATCAAGCCGCAGATCAATGAAGGCAACGCCGTACAGTTGGAAATCTCTCAGGATGTGGAAGACGTCATCGCTGATACGCCTCAGGGTCCCACCACCACCAAGCGATCCATCAAAACCAATGTATTGGTGGAAGACGGCCAAATTTTGGTACTAGGCGGTTTGATGGACGATTCCCTGAACGAGAACGTGCAAAAAGTACCCGGCCTGGGTGATGTTCCCATACTAGGCAACCTGTTTCGCTACCGGAGGACCGTCAAGGAAAAGCGTAATTTGATGATCTTTCTGCACCCGGTGATCTTGCGTGATTCCATCGCCAGCACGGTGTATACCAATGACAAATACAGCTACATTCGCGAACAGCAATTGTCAGCTCGCCAGCGTGGAGTAGCACTATTGCCGGAAGTTGAGACCCCGGTGCTCGCGCCGCCGGAAGAAGTGCGCCAAAACAAAACCCTGCTCGACACCCGCCCCGAAGTTAGGATTGAACCACCGCCACCGCCGGTGCAACCGGTTGCACCGGATTATGGGTTCAATAACAAATAACCCGCACTTGACGATTAACTCAGTGGATCGGTCGGAGCGCCATTTCCGGCTGGTCGTCCAGCCAATTTGACGATGAACTCCTGATTCAGGATCGCCCAAATCAATACCGGTGTGACTGAAGGCAATATCAGAAAGCCCAATTGATACGACAGCGCGATGCCTTCGCGAGTGAGGGCTGTAGTGCCCATGGACTGAGCGATGACCGGACCCAAGCGAAAAACCAGCGTCACCAATGTGCTGAAATACACACCCCAGGCTTGAACCGGCAGCAAGATAATTGCACCGACAGCAAATAATCCCAATCTGCGGCGATAATGGCTACCAGGTGTTGCCAACTGCAACGCTAACAGCAACGGTGTGCAGTACCCGTACATGAGCGGGTTGAGGGTAAACGTAAGCAACCCGGGTTGAAGATCCGCTTGTAGCGATTGGTTCGAACCGAACCGTGTGTTTATATCCAGAAGGGTTCCCTGTTGCGTGACGCTTTCGACGACACCGGGGTAAAACAGATCTAACAACGAGCCGACCAGCCACGAAACGGGCCATATTAACAGCGGGGCCAAAAAATACCACGCCGCAAAACTCAGCGGGAACCACAACAGGATTTTGCCGACAAACGCCTTGGCAGATACCTCAGGCATGGGTCTCTGCGGTTGGAAGCGGCTCAGGCGGCAGGGTGCGCAGCCAC
>JAAUQA010000207.1 GCA_012032855.1 Candidatus Competibacteraceae bacterium | reverse complement strand
TCTGTAGGCACCGGCTTTGAGCCTGAATAAGGGTCTGGCGTCGTAACTGAATGCCACTCTCGTTCGGTTGCCTTGCAGGTCTTGTTGGGCGCCGAACACGTCGTAGCTCAAATCTTTCGCCAATGGCTCGGATCCTTCAACCGGGAGAGTCGCAAGCCGCAGATAGCCGGCCTCAAGGCTGATGATCTGCTCACTGAGTTCGCCGGCTTTGACCTCGACATCAGCCTCGGTAACGACATTACTCTCATTGCTGCCGTGGGCGATGCGCAGATGGTATTTGCCCGCTTTGAGTTTGAACACGGGTTGGGCGTCATAGCTGAAGGCGACTTGCTTGCGGTTGCCCTCCAGGTCCTTGGCGGCGCTGAACATCTCGTAATTCATGGCCTCCGCGAGAGGTTCCGCGCCTTCAGCGGGCACAGTGATCAAGCGCACATAACCGGCTTCGAGGCTGATCACCTGTGGCGTGAGTTCACCTGCTTTGACTTCGATATCCACCTTGCTGACGGCATTGCTTTCATTGCTGCCATACTTGACGCGCAAGTGGTACTGGCCGGGTTCGAGTTTGAACAGTGGCTGCGCATCGTAGCTAACGGCGATCTGCTCGCGTTTGCCCTGCAAATCCTGTTGGGCGGATAACACCTCGTAGCCAAGTTGGTCCTTGATGACCTCGCCGTTGGTGGCCAGTACGGTTTGCAATTGGATACCGGTTGCGCCCGTTGGTGCTGGCGGTTGCGCTGGCGGCGCTGGCGGCGGGGTTACCGCTACCTGCACGACCTCCTGTTTAACCTGGGTAAGCGCATTCTGGAGTTGCGCGGTGCTATCCGCCGAGAAATAGCGCCCACCGCCGGCTTCGGCGATGCACACCAACTGCTCGCGCTCTTCCTGGTTGACATCAAAGCCCACCACATGCACCTTGACTTGACGCCCTGCTCGCGCAGTTCGCGCACCAGCGAGCAGGGATCGCCGTTCGCAAGCTTTCCTTACCGTCGCTGACCAATACGACCGACGTCTCTTCTTCCACCGCCCGCAGTTGCTCGGCGGCCTGATTCAGCGCTCCGGTGATCGGCGTTTTGCCCTTGGGCTGCAGGGCCTGGATTTGTTGTATCAGATTCGGGCGGTCGCCAGCGCCGATCGGCACCAGGACCTCAATGTCATTGCAATCGCCCTTGGAGCGGTGGCCGTAGGACTTCCAGACCGGCCCGGATGCCCTCCGGCAGATCTTGGACGAGGGTGGTCATCACCTCCTTGGCAATCGCGATTTCGGCTTTTTGATCGACTTGGCCCCACATGCTGCCCGAGGCATCCAGAATGAACAGGACATTACCCGTTGCCGTGTCTTGCGCATGAGCCAAAGTCTGCAAAGCGAGTAAGCCAAAGATTACATACCAGCAGATGGAACGCTTCATCTCTGTTCCTCTTCAAACCGTTGCGGTTAAAGGCGAATCACGTTGAGTGCCGGGATAGACCAACACGCCACATTCACATCTTCACGGCGTCGAGCCACTCCATATCATTCCATTTCCCTCCCATTTGCATGTTATCGGTGGCCGTGGGAAGCCGACCGAGTTTTTCCACTGATCCCGTGGCACCCCAGCGAATGGTCACAGCAGAGGCGCCTTGGACCGTAAAACTTCCCGTATCGCGTGCCACCAGCAGGGGCTGGGACGTATCGCGTGGGCGGCTCTGAGTCCATTTCACCTGATAATTGCGCTCGAAAAAAATAGTAGTAACTCTGCCCCCGCCAGGTGACTGTCCACCAGCCGAGCAGCCAGGGAGGAACAGGAAAGCTTGTTGCGGCGCTTGACGACGCCTTCTGCAACCGGTCCACGATCTCCTTCCACCGATCCTGATAGCTTCCGCCTCCTTTCCTGAGTTTGTAACCGTTATTGACGGCCCCTTCGACGACTTTCTCCAGATCGCCAAGGGTGATATAGCCTTTCTTCGGGGTTGATGGATCGAGGGCCGGGTTGGCATTGTAGGCCCAAGCGTAAGGCCCATCCTTGCTGGCGAGCACATCGTCTGGTTTAGTGACGTTACTAAAAGTGGCCGGCAGAAAGTTGACCTGATAGATGCGGGCTATGGAGGTAAGCCGTCCCTTGTAGGGTGTGTAATATTTCTCGATAAAAGGAAGTTGCTCTTCGGCGCTCAGTTTCAGGTACTCGTCCGATGTCCTTGTCCATCCGACGCCCGCCAAGTTGGTGATCTGGTTGAGCCCATACGCCCCGGCCGGATTTTTTGCATCCGCATAAATTCCGATACTTTCGCTGAACCATACTTTGAGCATGTGCTGCGGATCGCATCCCAGGTTGTTGCACATGACTTGCAGCTTCTGGAAGAAGCCATCGGATAAGTCATCAGTTAGAGCCATGGTAATGTCCGAGTGAAAGACTCATGGTGTGCTCATTTCAGAGTCGATTATCGAGCTTCGATGGAGAAGCAGACCTAAACCTCAAGTAGGCTGAGCCGGTTCCGATGAGGAATACGTTGAGCCGCTCATTGCTTACTTGGCATGCACCATCGCTCTATTTACTCTCCGGGGCGAGCGCAAGCATCGGTGTTACCCGAAGGCGTGGTCAATTCCGCCACCAGTTGCGCCAGATTGTCGGCGCTGTCCAGCGCCTGTGCTGGGGTAGTGATCGCGGACCGAATGGTCGGACCCCCGAGCGCGCCTCCACCGTGATGAACTCCCAGGAAATGGAAAAACTCATGCGTAATGACATCGCGCCGGCAATTGCGTCCATCTTGTCCAAAGAAAGGAATACCCAGTTGAATACCGTTGTCTGGGTTGCCATCGACACTGGCGTGAAATGTTTCCGTGACCCGCTTGGTTTCAGGTGATTGCCCTTTGGAATTTTTGATGGTGAGGTTGCGTTGCATGAGAGAAACAGCAGCCGCGAGATGAATAAGCGTCATAATCCTGTTCGATAGCGTCAGATTGAGCCATTTCGCCGCACTATTCAGGATTTTTTGTTCCTCAGCCGTCAGCGGTTTGCTAAAAGGGAGATTCGAACGAACCATGACCTGCCGGGCGCTATTGAGTTTGCCGATGGCTTCGCGCAGCGTTTGGCGACTATCTAGTAAAGCCAGTTGGATGCGCAGAGCGGCATCATCATCGGGACGGCCGCCTATGGAAGCATCAAAGGCAAAGTTAAGCTGGATTCCACGAGTTTGGCCGCGATCACAGGGACAAGCAGAATCCAGGACGCAAACTCTGTTCCCCGGAGTGGGCGTTTCTTTGGCGAGCATCTCCCGATCAAGCGCCGCTATCGTCATCTTGCCGACGATGTTGTCCGCCTTGGTCTGATAGCTGCGATTGATGATGTTCCGTTTCTGCTTGAATGCGAGCACGGCGGCGGCCGTTGCGGGACCATAAACCCCATCGGCAGTGATGGCCGCGCCATTGAGCTGTATCAGCGCCAGCTGGATTTTGCGGACGTGATCTCCCCCCGTACCCGGCATGATGTGAGCGGGGTCGGAAACGGCCGCGGCTTCCAGTTTCGGATCGCCACGGAACAACTGCGATTGGAGGGACATGAGAATATTCCTACCGAAAAAACCCTTCACCCGGTCACATCGCTGCGCGAGCTGCCTTTGGAATCCGAAATGACATCGCTGTAGTAAACGCCAACGACGACATCGGCTAATTCAGGCAGTTTTTTGGTTTCCTTGGCTTCGTCGCCGGTCAGGCAGATGGTGCCTATGAGCAGAGAGGAAATCAGCACAACGAGGAATTTTGTAGTGATCATATTCATATACCCTGCTTCGATTGGAAACCTAACTCGCTAAGGTGTAGGAAGCGACGGTACGGAACGTTCGTTACCGTCGGAGTTCGCTTGGCGAAAGCGATCTGCCAGGAATGCAACAACCTGAGCAATCGTGTTCGCATTGCGGAAAGCGTCGTTCGTATTGTTGACGGAGACGTCCAGCAACCCGAGGAGATGAAAGTATTCATGCGTCACCACATCACGTTGTAAATCCCTTGAGTCGTTCATAAAAAACGGTTCGCATAAATGGGTTTTAGGGTCGGCTTGACTAGCTAAAGTCCAGGCATGGGGCAATCCTGCTGCATTGCGGGGATGGGTCGGATCGCAAAGGCCGGTTTGTCCAGCCGCTAAAATCGTGTTTCCAAGCACCAGATTACGCTCGCAGAGCCCAATGACCCTGTTAAGCGCATCGCCGAAGGAACGGCTATTGGGGTCTGGAGTAATCAAAAGACGTTTTGCCAAAACCGCAATGTTTCGCTTATGTTTCGTTAACAACTTCAGCATGGCATTGCCGAATGCCGGGTCAGCACTGTTAGGGAGCCCATTGATGTCATTTCGAAGGGCTCTAAGGTGAGTAAGGGCGGCCTGCAATGATGCCCGGCTTTCCGTGAAAGCCCGATCCGCGATAGCGTTGCGAAATGCCGGCGTCGGGGCGGGAGCACCGAATAGCTCTGCGTCTATCGCTTGGATGGTCATTTGTCCAACGATATTGTCCGGTCTTTTCTGATAACTGAAGTTGATAATAGGAGGAACATGAGATGCCTTATAATTCAAGACTGCGGCTGCGGTTGTAGAACCATAAGCCATAGAACGCTTTTCATCGGCAGAAATTACCGGTCCACTAGGCCGTAAACGCTCCAGCGCCGCGTGAATCTTCGCGATGTGCGGACCAGGCTTAGTGCCAACTTTTAGATGCTTGAGCGGTATGTTGGCGCAGTCCTCTAATTTTGGGTCATCTTTAAAAAGATCGGAACGTAGCACACCCATAGCAATCTCCTAAAGGCATGGCATGAAAAAGTGCTGGAATTCGCCCATTGTTGCCGGAACAATTCCATAATATATTGAAATTGATGAATTATTTTTCGGAAACCAGCTCCGTATCGCCGATTTTATTGTTAACTTTAAGAGGGCTCGGTTGCTAATGCAGATTACTAAAAAGAGCCGAAAAGATACCATAAAATACCGGCTCTGTCAATCTGAAAATACCAGATGATCTGACTGCGAGGAGGAGTCAATGCGCGCTTTCGTGCTTGGCAATTACATGAGCGCCAACTTTTTATATGTGGATCGTTTGCCGGTGGCCGGCGAATCCCTGGCGGCGACCATGTCGGTGGGCTTGCCCGCCAGAACGGGCAGGCGCTGCAACGGTAAGTTAGGCCGGATGGAACCCAGCGACATCCGGTCATCATCCGGCGGAATACGCTTCGCTATTCCGCCCTACGCGGGCTCATTTCTCCAAAACCCGTCAATCGAACTTGATCGCAGGCCCGATGATCGCGTCGGTCGACTCGTGGATCGCCCACGCCAGCTTGTCGATGAACTCGAACTCGAACAAAGCTTCTGGATCATTCCCGAAGTAATATCGGGTGTTGCGCAGGAATGCGAAGCCCTTGTCGCGCAGTTCGTTTTTCCACGCCGGATCCCGCGTGCCTGCATACGCATATCCGATGTCGACGGCGTAGTTCTCGACGGCTTCGGCCAGCTTGAACATGTCGCTCTGCTTTAGCATCCCCGCCGCATCGCCCATGCCTTGGAGGCGGAAGCTCGTCATGCGGTTCTTGGAGTTGGCGTCGAGCTCGGCTTCCGTCCAATGCATGATGCCGGCGGCGACGCCGCGGGCGAAGCCGGCCTTAATGAATTTCACTTGGATGTTCCGGAGCGCATCCTTCGCTGCGGCGCGGTCGGCGATCGCGAGGATGACGTCCGGGATCATTGAGGCGATGCTGGCGGCCGAGAACGCTCCCTTCAGCCCCGCCTTGAACATCGCGCCGCGCGTCGGAACGCCCGTCGCCGGTGTGATCTTGGTCTTAGGTTTGGTCCCTCCCCCGCCGCCGTGCACCGCGACACGCATCTTCGGCTTCAAGGGGACCGGCTCGAACTTCAGCGCTTTCACTCCCTGCCCCTGCATCTTGGCGATGTCCTTGGTGTTTTGGGTTAAGAGTACGGGATTCCTGATGTTCCGGACATGCGCGCTTGCCCGGACATGGGCGACCATCTTGGCGTCCCCATGCCCAAGCCCCGCGGCTGTGGCTTGTTCGGTCCACGCCCGCACTTGTGCGAGAGGGACCTGCGAGGCGATGTTATCGACCTGGAAGCCGAAGCGCTGCAGGAAGGCCTGCCGCCTTGCCATGTTCGCCGCGCCCGCCTTCGAGAAGAGAAACTCGGTCTCGACATGCTTGGGAAGAAGCATCCTGAAGCCGTCCTTCTGCATGCGCGCCAGCTCGTCGAGGCCTCCCTTTAGCGAGCCGGACTCGATGTCGATGAGAGTGCTGGTGTCAAACCATACGGTAGCGCTCATGCAAAAAAAAAAACTCTTACATTACAACATTTTATGAAGGATGTAGGGTGA
>JAAUQA010000206.1 GCA_012032855.1 Candidatus Competibacteraceae bacterium | reverse complement strand
TCAGGCAACGTGTCCGATGCCCGAACCAGCGCCGCCGCCAGCGGCAATTCGCCGCTCAACACCGACGCCAAGCCGGTGGTTGGATCATTGCCATGATAACGAGCATCCGGCTGTAGGGGATTGGCTTCGACAGCGATGGCGCGAATACCGTTTTGCTCGAACTCGCGCGCCAATCCCAGTGTCAACCAGGTGACGCCTGCTCCAGAGCCGGCGGACGTCAAGGCAATGCAGTTCGCGCCGCTGACGCTACGTTCCCGTTCCAATGCCAGCGCCAAGCGGCGCAGTTGATCAGCGGCCACCCGGCGCACGTCGGAATCCTGATTGATTTCCAGCAGAGCCGCCAATGGCCGGAATCCGAGAATTTTTTCTACCTGTTCCGGGAGCTTGATCCGACGGTCCAGCAAATCGACGGCAATCGGCGCGGCCAACCCTAATCCTAATCCCAACACACCGAACAACACAGCCAGTTTCTTGCGACCTCCTTTGATCGGTAGCTCCGGCTCGCGGGCGGCTGTCTCCAAACGCACGAAACCGGGTGCGCGGGATTCCAAGGCCAAAAAATCGATGCGGTCTTCAATGGCCTCAAGCTGTTTACGCGCCCGCAGAATCGCATCGCTTAACCCCAAAGCTTCGTTGTACCGGATAGCGAACCAAGCGGCCTGGTCGCGTTGCTGGTTGAATTGTTTTTGCAGCTCTTCTTCGACCTGTTCGGATTGGCGTACATCAGCCCGTCGTAAGTCGAGCAACATGCGGCGCGTGGCTGTCATCAACGTCGCACCGGCCTGTTCCAGCTCTTGATCGATTTCGGCCAGCTCCCGCTCCGCTTGTTCACGTACCGGATGTTTGCGCCCCAACCCGCTGAGCTGCTCTAAAACCTGGCTACGGCGTTCGAAAAGATTAGCCTTTAAACTATTCAGACCGGCATCCTTAGCAACCAACTCCTGAGCCGCTGCGTTCAGCGCCGCCCGCCCCGCCTTTTGTTGTTGGCTGAAAGACTGTAACTGTGCCTCGGTAGCTAACCGCCGGCGACGCGCTTCGGCCAGCGCGTTGTTGCTATCCACCAGCAGCTTATCGTAAGGATTCAGTGCGCTTTCGGCAAAAGTGGTAACACCCAGTTCCTGAGCTAGGGCAGTGCGTTGGCGGGTATTTTGCTCGATTTCCTGCAGCAGGGTTTCGCGCCGTTCGTTGAGATTGGCGATGCGGACATCACTGGCGTACAGATCGGCGTCACGAATTTTCTCCAGATAGGTCTCGATGATGGCATTGACGAGTTCAGCCAAGCCCTGCGCCGTCGAGGACTCCAGGCTTACGGTTATCAGATAGGTATCACGCACCGGTCGCACGTTCAGCGCACCTTGCAATCGCTCCGCTGCGCGGCGCTCGCTTTCGCCTCCCTGCTGCCAAACGAAGCGCCGTTCGCCGAGCTTTTGCAACGCTTCCAAAACGATATCGTAGCGATTGATAGTGCGGGCTTGTTGCGATACAAACTGCAGATACTGGGAATTGGATTGAAATTCCAACTCCTTGCTTTCTTCAAGGATATTCGCGAACCGGGGTGCGACGTAGACTACAGCGGTGGCCTGGTAGACCGGTGTACCCTTGAACCAGGCAATTGCAACCCCGGCGCAAGTCACCGCTACTGTCACCAACACAGCCAGCCATTTGTGCGCCTTAAGGCTCGCGAGCGGCAAAATCGGGCCAATAGCTAACCCCGTCGGCGGAGATGTTTGGTCCTTCATGTCGGCGCTATCTGGCATGGACGTTATTCCGTGGTGCCGCCCAACTGCTGAATAGAGAACAGGGTGCTGAACGGATTGAGTCGATCCAAGATATACCCCACCTTGGCAACCCCGCTACGCGGCACATAGAGGATGTCGCCTTCTTCCAAGGCCACGTTCAACGTGGGATTCGGCTGTAGCAGTTCTTCCATGGCAAAACTCAAGTTTAAACCTGCACTGGGCCGGATCACGTGCAAACTGCGGATATTGGCATCGACATTAGGACCGCCCGCTTGGCCCAGAGCATCCAGGAAGGACATTTGCGGCGTCAACCGATAGGCACCGGGTTTCAACACAGCGCCAAGCACGTAGATCGCGGTATCAAACGCATCGGGAATATAAACCACATCATCACGTTGCAAGCGAATATTCAAGGCCAGATCGCCGGTCAGCAACCGTTTCAAATCTACCCATAAAATTCTGTCGCCACGAATCACTGCACAGCGGGTCAGTAGTTGCTCCTTGCGCAGCAATGGCAATCCGCCGGCCTGAGCCAGCGCTTCCAGCAAGGTCGGCGGCGTATCGAAGCGCAACACGCCAGGATTTTCCACGCGTCCGAGGACAATCACTCGGTTGGAACCGTAACGTTCTATCCGCACCGTAACGGCAAGATCCAAATAATACGGCTCCAGCGCCTTGAGCAGGACATTCGCTGCCGCTTCCCGCGACAGTTCACCAACCTGCACGGGGCCTGCTATGGGTAGGGTCAACTGCCCATCCGGACCGATCAGATGCTTGCCGGATAATTCCGGTCGGCCTGCAACCTCTATGAAAATCTCATCGCCAGAGCCCAACCGGTAAACCGTTTGCTCCTCGGCGCTGAAAGCACGCAACGCCGCCAAATCGTCTGTTGCGGTTTGCTTCTTAGGAACCTCAAACGCTTGCTGCGCGCCAAGCGTAGAATCAGGGACGGTTTCCCAAGCGCCACAACCAGCCAAGCCCGACCACAGCGCGACTACCATACCCATTGCCGCAAGCCGGGAAGGATGGACTACGGAAGAGCTGCGTCCCAGCATGAAGAGGTTCATCCCAGATGGGCGATGGCCGCCGATTCGTCGGAAAAAATCTCGAATACCTGCTGCAACCGGGTAAGCTCGATCAGGGATTGCACCGGCGGTGAAAGATTAAGCAACACCATGTCGCCCTGTTTGGCGCGCATGGCCTTGTAAGCCGAAATCAGCACCGACAGTCCGCTGGAATCCATAAAACCTACACCCTTGAGATCGACAATCAGCTTTCCATGCCCCTGCTCGATAATGCTTTTCAATTGTTGTCTGGCTTCGGGCGCATCGGCCATGACCAAACGGCCTTCCAGTTCGACGATGTCGATAGCATCAATGCTACGATGAGTGATCAGCATAATAGGCATCCTTCACTAACTAGGGCATTACCGACCGATCCCGCAGAATTAAGACGTTCTCGATCCAAAATCGCAGTCATTTAGGCAACCTCCTCAGGTCCTGATTTGTTTGGTCAGCGTCAGGATATTGCAGCCGTCTTGCGAACGGTAGTCCACGTCATCCATGCACGCTAGCATGATTGGCCAACCGCGCCCGTTTTCCGCGAGACTGTCGGGCATATCGGGCACGGGCGGCGCAGCCGGGGCTTGTCCCCAATCCATGACGGCGATTTGTAAGCACGCTTGGCCCAATGACCAATCCAGTTGCACTGCATGGCCCGCTTGCCCCTGATAAGCATGAACGATAACGTTATTCACCGCTTCGATCACCGCCAGTTCTATTTGTGCCGTAACCGCCGGCGTGAAGGCGCTTGTTCGCACCAGCCACGCAATGCGGCGCCAACCCAATCCGCTGCGGCTGGCTGGCTATCGACGATCAAGCTGAGCTTCATCGGGTCTGTTCCTGTGGGGGATGCCATTCCAACGCTAATAGACTGACGTCGTCGTGATACGTTTCACCGCCATTCCATTGCCGGAGAGCGTCGCCCAGCAAACCGATGACGTCGGACAAGGGCCGGTCGGCAGTCCGTTCCAACACGTTGCGTAACCTGGACAGGGAAAAGCATTCACCCCTCAGGTTATCGCAGTCCGTGACCCCGTCGGAATAAAGAAACAGCCGATCGCCGGGTGCCAATTGGCATTCAATCAGTTCGTAGGTTGCATCCGGCAACAGCCCGACCGGGAACCCGCCGCTGCCCAACGACGTCAATCTGGCGTCGGCACGCTGCCACCACAGTGGCGCCGGATGCCCCGCCTGAGTCAGCGAGACACGCCCGGTCGCAGTCTCAAGCACTCCATAAACCAGTGTGAAATACAATAAGTTATCGCCTTCCGCTTGAAATCGTCGATTGAGTTCCTCAACAACCTGAACGGGCGGCGTCAGCTCATAATAGGGAGGCTTTTCGCTGATCCGTTTTAAAAGGCCGTGTTGCCCAGGCCCCTGATACAAGGTTTTGCTAAGCGTAAACGATAAAAGGGCCGAGGATGTACCGTGACCGGACACATCCAACTGGTAGAAACCGATACAGTGTTCGCTCAGCGGAAAATAGCCGAACATATCGCCGGCCACGAAATGACTGGGACGGAATAACCAATCCCAATGGACGCCTTGCACTGTCGCCGGTGGCGGTAGTAGGTCTTTTTGCAACGCCGCGGCGGCGTCCATATCGCTGCGAATCGTTTGATAGGCTTGCTGCAAGTTCCGATTGAGTTGTTCCAGAGTCTGGTTGCGTTCTTCCAGTTGTCGTTCCAACGCAAGAATTCTTTCTCCAGCGCGAATCCGTACCCGGAGTTCCTCCGCATCAACCGGTTTGACCAAAAAATCGTCTGCTCCCGCCTCCATGCCCTCAACCAGGGATGCTTTATCGCCCCGCGCCGTGAGCATGATGAAATACACATAATGGGGTAGCTGCGCCGCCCGCAGCCAGCGACACAGGGCCGGCCCATCCAGTCCCGGCATTCCCCAGTCGCTGATAACAAACGGCAGGGTTTCTTGCTCCAGGGCTCGACGAGCCTCCAGACCATCGCTGGCTGTACGGACTTCATGACCATATCGTGCCAAAATGGCGGAGATGATCATTAACGAAGTCGGATCATCATCGGCAACGAGGATACGCATAATGCAGCTCTGCCCAGTATTTCCCCAGGTATTCTTGACCATTTTGCGGCTGTTTCAGGCCGGATGGACCGCAGCGAACAGATTTCATGTTCATGATCAGCAGATAAAACAAGGCTCTGCGGTCTTGTTGCTAACTGGTGCACTGTATGCCGTCAGCACTCAAGCCCAATCACTGGATGCTCCGCTGACCTTCGGCGTTGTGCCCCAGCTGGCCGCCAGCGAACTGGCCCGTCGGTGGACTCCGGTACTGGCTTATCTTAGCGAAAAAACCGGTGTAAGTATTCGGTTCGGAACGGCGCCGAACATTCCCACCTTCGAACGCCGCTTGGCGACCGGCGAATACGATCTGGCCTACATGAATCCTTACCATTACACCGTATTCCACCGCAAGCCAGGTTATCAAGCCGTGGCCAAGGAAAAGGACAGGCGCATTCAGGGCATTCTGGTCGTGCGCAAAGACAGCACCTATCAGCAACTGGAGGATTTGCAGGGGCAAACCCTGATCTTTCCTTCCCCGGCGGCTTTCGCCGCCAGCGTGCTGCCGCGCGCCAGCCTGGCCAAACAGGGTATCGCCTTCAAGGCTAAGTACGTCGCTTCGCACGCTTCCGTCTACCTGGCAGTCGCCAAAGGTTTGTACCCAGCCGGTGGCGGCATTTTGCGCACCCTGGCTGCTGTGGAACCGGCGGTCCGCGACCAATTGCGCATCCTATGGCAAACCGAACAGTACACGCCTCATGCTATCGCGGCTCATCCCCGGTTGTCCCAGGCGTTTATCGAGCGTGTGCAACAAGCCCTTGTTATGCTGGACCAGAACCCGGCAGGCCGCGATTGGCTGACGGCCTTGAACTTCAAAGGTTTCGTTGCGGCGCGCGACGCCGATTGGAACGATGTTCGTGCGCTGAACATTACCCAATTGGAACCGCTGATCGAACAGTAACACGAGCCATCGCAATCCATGTCATTTCGTTTCAAAACCATTTTTGGCGTGGTCTCGATTCAGATCGTCGTGCTGGCCATTCTGGTCTGGCACAGCATGGGCATTCTGCGCCAAGTCACCGATGAGGCGCTCACCCGACGCGCCGCTACCACTGCCACCCTGTTTGCCAGTATTACCAAGGATGCCGTGCTGTCTTCCGATTTGGCCACCCTGCAAAGCGCCGTCCAAGAATTGTTGACGCAACCCGAACTGAGCTACGCCCGGGTTCTCGATGAGCGAGGTCGGCTGTTGGCGGCGGCGGGAGAATCCGCCGCCTTAAATCGTCCCTTCAAAGCGGACAATCAGTTGCACGACGTTACCGACGGCATATTCGATACTTTTGCGCCGGTGACAGAAGCCGGCGTGACGTTTGGCCGGGTGGAGGTAGGATTGGCAACCGCGACGTTGCAGGCAACCTTTTTAGCGCGCGGCAGAAAGCATTGGCGATTGTCTTTAATCGAAATGATTTTTGGTTCGCATTACTCTCTTATCTACTAGGACTTTACTTAAC
>JAAUQA010000205.1 GCA_012032855.1 Candidatus Competibacteraceae bacterium | reverse complement strand
ACCCCTGTGAGCGGTTCAAAATGAACTGTCCGGTCCACTCTGAACCACGCCCAGCCGTGATCCGGCATGAACTTTAGCCCCGCAACCAAAGTCACACAATTGGCGTAAAGTAGAAATCATCTCGACCTCACGTTTTATCCACTGATTCAATAACACTAATAGCAAACGATTACGGAACCCCATGAGCGCTCTTCATTCACCTGTACTCGAACAAGATCATTGGGACCGCCTGGAAGCAGTGATTAAACAAGTCGGCACTGTCATCCTAGGCAAAGAACATGCAATTCGCCTTTCACTAGCCTGTTTATTAAGCCGCGGTCATCTACTCATTGAAGATTTACCGGGGATGGGAAAAACCATCCTGGCGCATGCCCTAGCCCGATCTCTGGGGCTGCATTATCAACGGATTCAATTCACCAGCGATTTATTGCCGGCGGACATTCTCGGCGCAGCAATATACGAAGCCCAACGCGCCGTGTTCGTATTTCATCCGGGACCGATCTTTCTCAGTTGATTCTCGCCGACGAAATCAACCGCGCCACACCAAAGACGCAAAGCGCCTTGTTGGAAGCGATGGAGGAGCATCAAGTCACTATTGAGGCGGAAACTCATGCCCTGCCGGAACCTTTTTTCGTCATCGCTACGCAAAATCCATCCTATCAAGTGGGGACTTTTCCGTTGCCGGAATCGCAATTGGATCGGTTCCTGATGCGTATCAAACTGGGTTACCCCGACGCTGCCGCGGAACGCACCTTGCTACAGGGTCGGGACCGCCGTGAATTGGTCGCGCATTTACCGATGTGTATGTCGCCTGCAGAACTGATGGCGGTGCAAGACCTGGTCGCCGATGTGCACATCGCTCCCCCGTTGCTGGATTATTTACAAGCCTTGTTACAGCTCTCCCGTGAATCCGGCTTGTTTCGCAGCGGTCTCTCGCCACGCGCCGGATTAGCCATATTAAGGGCTGCCCGGGCTTGGGCGCTGCTTAACCAGCGTGATCATGTGCTACCGGAAGATGTGCAAGTGGTGTTACCCACTGTGGTCGGGCATCGCTTGCATCCCGGCGACGAATCACTGGACCAATCCGCTGATGATCTGGCAAGGCAATTAATAGCCACTGTACCGCTGTCCTAAGCCAATGATTGCGCAACGCCGTTTTGCTGAGTGGACCCAGCGGCGTCACCCGCCACGGCGGCAAGCCGTACAACTGGAACGGCGGCGAATTTATATCCTGCCTACCGGGTTCGGCTATGTGTTCGCCTTGATGCTTGGGATCTTGTTTCTGTGGGCGATCAACTACAACAACAGCCTGGGGTTTGCATTAATTTTTCTATTGACTGCAGTGGGATTGGACGCTATGCGGCGTAGCCACGACACGTTGTTGCGTCTGCGGATTCATCCCGGCAAAGCCGAGCCGGTGTTCGTCGGTCAAGAGGCACTGTTTTCCTATCAATTAGACAATCCTGACCAACAAGACCGTTACGGGATCGCTTTGCAAGCCCCCGGCGGAGAGCCCTGTTACGTCAACGTGCCGGCACAAGATCGTGCTGCCGTGGTTTTGACTATACCTGCCACCCGGCGGGGCCGGTTGCGACCGGGACGATTAAAGGTGTTGACACGGTTCCCGCTAGGGCTTTTTCAAGCCTGGAGTTGGGTCGAATTCGAGCAGACTTGTTTAGTCTATCCCCGTCCGCAAGGTAAACGTCCGTTACCCTTGGAAGCCAAACGCACTCACGGCGGAAGCATCGGCGAATCGGGCAGCGGCAGTGAGGATTATGCGGGGTTACGCGCTTATCGTCCGGGTGATTCCCCCCGGCATATTGCCTGGAAATCGGCGGCCCGCAGCGCTGAACTACCGGTCAAACGCTTCGTTGACCAGACTCGCCTGGAACTGTGGTTGGATTGGCAGCGGTTAGACCCGGAAGCACCGGAAACGCGGTTGGCGCAACTGTGTCAATGGGTATTGAAAGCCGAAGCCGATCAACAGGATTATGGCTTGCGTCTGCCCGGTCGGGTTTTGCCGCCGGCGCATGGCGAAGGTCAACGCCGCCAGTGTCTGGAAGCATTGGCACTGTACGGGTTAGAAAAGGAGGCGACTGTTGTTCTGGCGTAAAACCGCCCGTAAAACGGCTGTTAAATCAATCGAGTTAGACGCTGTTGCCATCCGCTGGCTGACGGTGGCGTTGAGTCTTGCATTATTGCCCCATCTCTCTCACCTGCCGATTTGGTCGGGAGTGCTGTTTGCGGGTGCGGTGAGTTGGCGCTGGTGGGTGGCGCAACGCACGTCGCGCCAACTGCCGGGACGCTGGTTACGTGCTTCCCTGACTCTATTAATCGTCGTTTTAGTGTTCTATAGCTTTAAAACACTGTTCGGCCGCGAAGCAGGGGTAGCGCTGTTAGCGGCAATGGCCGCGATGAAGTTTCTGGAGTCGCGCACGCTGCGAGATGGCCTGATTCTGTTGATGCTGGGTTATTTTCTGGTTATGGCCAATCTACTGTACAGCCAAAGCCTGCTGATGGCTGGCTATTTATTGACCATACTGGTCGTGTTATTGGCTGCGCAAACCATGACCCAACGCCAACACGCCGCTATACCCGTCGACGCCGTTCTACGTTTGAGCCTGCGCACGGTGCTGCAAGGCTTGCCGGTCATGCTGATTTTATTCGTGCTGTTTCCCCGCATACCCGGCCCGCTATGGGGTATGCCCAAGGACGCGCATAGTGGTCTGACCGGGCTAGACGACAAGATGACTCCGGGCGCTATCAGTGAACTGATCCAGTCTGACGAAGTAGCGTTTCGGGTCCGCTTTAACAACCCTATTCCCCCGCCCAATCTGCTCTATTGGCGGGGACCGGTGCTGTGGCGTTTTGACGGCGCAACCTGGACCCGCAGCATTGATTTCCCACGCGCAGAGATTCCCTATTCGGTCGAAGGAAAGAGCGTGGATTACACGGTCATTGTAGAGCCTCACGGCCAGCGTTGGTTGTTCGCGTTGGATTTACCTTACCTCATACCGCCAGAGGCGGCCTTACTCATGGGTTCGAATTGTTGCGCAAAATCCGGTCAACGAACTTATGCGCTACAGCATGAGCTCTTACCCGCGCTATCAAACCGGTCCGCTGGAAACCATTTGGCGTTGGCGCGCGTTGCACTTACCGGCTGACAATAACCCGCAAACACGCCGTTTAGCCCAGGAGTGGCGCTCACGTTATGCTGAACCAGAACAGATTGTACAAGCCGCTCTCATGTTCTTCCGTGAAGAGCCGTTTTATTACACGCTCAGTCCGCCCGGTGGTCTAGTCGAAAACAATGTGGACAAATTCCTGTTCGAAACCCGTAGTGGGTTTTGCGAGCACTACGCCAGCAGCTTTGTCTTTTTGATGCGCGCCGCCGGTGTGCCGGCCCGGGTCGTTACCGGCTACCAAGGCGGAGAATCAAACGCACTAAGCGACTACTTCATCGTGCGCCAATCCGATGCTCATGCTTGGGCCGAGGTTTGGTTGCAAGAACGGGGTTGGACCCGGGTCGACCCTACCGCAGCGGTTTCTCCGGCGCGGATTGAGCGGGGCATTCAAGCTGCTGTCGATCTCAATGATTTGCCATTCATGGCGCGGCGCGATAATTCCTGGCGTCAGGACTTGGCTTTGCGCTGGGATTCATTCAACAATCTGTGGAACGAGTGGGTGTTGTCTTATGGGCCGGAGCGGCAACGCGAGTTTCTTTCCGGGTTGGGCTTCGGTGCGGTGGATTGGCGCGGGATGACCACCGCAATGGTAGCTTTACTAGGCTGTTTGAGCCTGCTGGCGGTGGGCTGGCATTTTCTGCGTCAGCGGGCCACGGTGGATCCGGTTATTCACTGGTATCAACGGTTTTGCAACAAACTCGCGCGGCGGGGTTTTGTCCGGGAAAGTTTCGAAGGACCGGTGGATTTTACCGAGCGCGTTGCGCGACAGCGACCTGACATAGCCCCCCAAGTCAGGCGTATCGGTCATCTGTACGCCAAGCTGCGTTACAGCCGTAACTTGCCCACAGCGGAATCAATAGAGGCGTTGCGCCGAGGGATTAAACAATTGCGCATCTGAACGCGCTTGCAGCTCGCGTTACAACCACATCCTGGCCGAGAACTTTTATGCCATCAGCATGGTTTCCGCTGTCCGCCCAGCAATGACCAAAGACGTTGCCAAGCAAATGCCGGTCCCGGATCAGTCTTGGCGCCCCGGGGCGATGTCGGCATGCCCGGCAATACGCTCTCGGGTAATGGCGGGATAGGTCTTTTGCAAGGCTTTGATCACGATAGCTAACTGTCGGTACTGTTGATCCGCATAAGCCAGAGTATCGGTTCCTTCCAGTTCAATGCCGATACTGAAATCATTGCAGCGCTCCCGCCCTTGGAACACCGACTGTCCGGCATGCCAAGCTCGCCGATGGAAAGGCACGTATTGGACGATTTCGCCATCGCGGCGAATCAACAGGTGGGTGGAAACATGCAAATGGCTAATGGTTTGAAAATACGGATGCGCATGGGCATCCAGGGTATTGGTGAACAACGCATCAATCCAAGGCCCGCCGAATTCACCCGGCGGCAAACTAATACCGTGTATCACCAGCAAATCGACCGCCACGTTTGGCGGTCGGTCGTCGCAGTTGGGAGAGGGAACTTGACGGGCTTCAATCAGCCGACCAGCGGACTGGTCAATGCGCATTACTCATAGTCTTTATAGTAAGCATTCACTCGGTTCACCTCGTTCTTGGAACCCATAATCACTGAGCAGCGTTGGTGCAAGCTTTCAGGTTGCAGGTCCAAAATACGCTGCGTACCGGTAGAAGACCCGCCACCGGCTTGCTCGACAATGAATCCCATAGGGTTGGCTTCGTAGAGCAAGCGTAGTTTGCCCTCAGCGCCTTTGGCCTTCATTTTCTTGTCCTTGGGGTAAAGAAAAATACCGCCACGACTCAATACCCGATGCACATCGGCGATCATGGCTCCAGCCCAACGCATATTGAAGTCTTTGCCGCGCGGACCTTCCTGACCGGCCAAACATTCGTCGATATAACGCTTGATCGGCGGTTCCCAAAAGCGGGTGTAGGCGGCGTTAATAGCGAATTCATTGGTGTCTTCCGGAATGCGCATATCGGGGTGACTGAGAATGAACTCTCCAATGCGCTGATCCAAGGTAAACCCATTGACGCCGAAACCGCTGGTCAGCACCATCATGGTGGAAGGGCCGTATAAGGCATAACCGGCGCAGATCTGCTGAGTACCGGGTTGCAGAAATTCAGCTTCGGTCGGTTCTCCTTGCGCGCCTTCCGGACGGCGCAGAATGGAGAAGATCGTGCCGATGGCACCGTTGACCTCGGTGTTGCTGGAACCGTCTAACGGATCGTATACCAACAGGTATTTACCGCGCGGTAGTGCTTGGGTAAATTGTAGATACCATCCATTTCCTCCGAGGCCATTGCGGCTACAAAGCCGGACCATTCGTTGCGACGCACGAATAGGTCGTTGGAGATGACGTCCAGTTTTTTCTGAGTTTCGCCCTGTACATTCTGGTTGTCGGTGCTGCCCAATACGTCCATATCCGAGAGCTTGCCGTACTTGACGGCGCTGGCGATGGTTTTACAGGCAATGACGATGTCATTGACTAACGAAGTAAAATCACCAGTAGCGCCTGCAAAACGGCGTTGCTCGGCGATGATGAACTCGGTGATTGTTGTGCCTATCATGGTGAGTTCGTCCTGTTGTCGTGATGGATAAGAGTACCCGCTGAGCGGGTTGCTGTGCCGAAAAAGGCTTTATTAATCCTACCACAACGGCGAGCGAGGGGGTTGCCCGGCTGCGCTTATCGTTGAGCAAAAGGATAATCTGTGCGCAATCATTGCAGTGTAGTATTGACCAGCTACGCTTTCGGAAAAACCCGGAGAGCCATCAGCCATGCGTTGCCCTGACTGTAAACATGATCAGAAGTATAAAAACGGCAAGCGCTGTAGCCAGTGCGGTTATCAGTTCGTATTCAGGAAAAAAGAAAGCAAAATCAGCGACTTTGCGTTACGGCAAATGATTGATCGACTCTCGGATCAAGGTCAATACTGTTTTACTACTACTCAACTGGCCCTCGAAATCTGCCGGTATTGGAATAAAAAAACAGTCGGACCTTTGGGATGTAGTCTGATTATTGTGTTGCTCGCTGCCATTGTCTGGTTCATTACCGAATGGAGCTTACCGGCCGGTTTGTACATTTTGCTTTTCGTTGCCGTAATGTTGGGGTTCCAATTCAAGAGAGAATTGCAACGATCAGTCGATTTCAACGGTGCCAAAAAGGTCGTGGAAAAATATGCGCAAACTCACCCCATCGCTCA
>JAAUQA010000204.1 GCA_012032855.1 Candidatus Competibacteraceae bacterium | reverse complement strand
GATGCGGGCACGTTGCAAAACAGTATTACTGTCGGAGTCGGTGACGCGGTAACCGCCATAGAGGATTCGGCGGATAGCATCTATTCGGGCGGTAGTTAAATAATTGAGAAAATCACCGGACCAGTAATTACCCGCACTAACACATTTTTTGGTTTTGTGCATCGCTGCTGGTGTCGGTATCAGCGACTGGGACAAAAACACCACTTTGGTAGGTGTAGCACTTGTAGGAATCAAAATAACCATAATAATCAAGCGGTTTGCCATCCTGTGTGAGGTTGGGTTTATAACCGACATCAATTTCACCGTCTTGATTGAGATCCGAAGCATCGTTGTATGCTTCATAAAACAGTTTATGATCGCGGCCCATGACTAACAAAGACAGAGGAATACCACTGCCGCCCAAGAACAACGGCAGGTTGGCGATATCTACGTCGGCATGGCTCTGGTGGGCTGTGAGCGATAATCCACAACTTAATAGCAGCACACTCAGGGTACGCCGGTTTCTTAAAAACGTTTTCATCGGATCAACTCTCCAAAAACATATCCCGAGATCAATTTCATTGACCGTAAACAGATTGCACCATAGCTCGTGCAAGCGGCTGTGGCGGAGTTGAACTGTCCAGCGCGAGACCAAACCCCTGCGAAGTGATGCGATAATAGGTGACTGCACCAGCTGGGGTAGACGAATAGCTGCGACCGGTTACTAGCGAACCCAGTGTTTCCAAGCGCTCCATAATATAGCGGGGTTGCCTACGGCAATTCTCATTACCCGAATTGTCTAATGTTCCATCGTCTTCCAAATCCGCATCACAACTATCAGACCAAGGCGGCAAACGCATTAGTTTCGCGTCATCCTTGCCGTCAGCATTATAGGTTCGGTCACCATAATACTTGGCAAGGGTATTCCAGATTGTCTTATTGTCCCAATGGGGATCCCCAGTTGTTGCGGGATTACACAGACCATCAAGATCGGAATCACCGTTATTGCAATCGTCGGTAAAGTCGGTTGGAAGGTAATCCCGGCGGCGTAATTTGTTACCCCCGGTATCTCTATTAGCTAGATCCTGCTCGCCGTCCGCTAAACCTGCCTCACTGGCTTGAAATGCATTATTGTAGTCGCGAGCATTGCCTGCCATACGTTCTTGCAGGATAGTGGTTTGCATACCTGTAGTACTGATGATGATCATCAGTACCAGGATGATAAGGCTGATTATCAAGGCGCTGCCTTGTTGGTATTGCATAGGTTTATAATAGTTACACATGCCGTGCTCCAAAATTTTAAAGAAGCCGATTACGGAGGCTGATAGTAGTTGTAAATGCTCGGCGGAAGCGACGATCAGTCGCCGTTGGCAGAGGATTGGTTCCTTGACAGTCGACGTATGTTGACGGCTCTACAGCCACATTATCTTCTTCAGTCCGCAATAACAGGCAAACACGGACACTAACCACTTTGTTCATGTCGCTTACACTGCCTTCCGGCACATAACGGTTAGCGACACCATTGCCATTGGTGTCCTCTCCATACAACACCTGAAAGTCTTCTACGCCCTCTACAATCGCCTGGGTGCTCGTAACAGCGTTGATTATCGAGGTGCACTGCAAATCAGTTCCTGCAAGTGTCAAGGTATTGCGCGAGGCTAGGTCAATAGGCGCGACCCTGCCGAGGCAATCGACAACGTCTCCTTGAAGGGACGAAATGGGAGGCGATGCATTTATTTGGGATAGCGTTGTTTCACCCTCGAAACTAACATGTACTGTGTCAGGGTCAGGATCAGGGCTGGTACTATCATCAGCACCCCATATAGGGCGCTGATCCGTATTGGTTGATACGTCGAACTTATCTTCGAAGGTTTCTCCTTCCTCAATGGTTTCCCGCGATCGATACCCCGACAAACGCAGGGTACGATTCACGTACTCCAGGGCGTAGCGACCGTTTTCCTGCAAGCGGGAAAGATTCTCCTGGGCCCGATAGGTCTGCCGGGTTCCGACAAAAAGTTGCAGCAAACCCGCAATCAACACCAGGCCCAGGGTAAGCGCCACCATGATTTCCACTAATGTCAACCCATGTTGACGTTTGCGACTACCGTAAATCATCATGTCATTCATCTGCCTTTGGTCAAAGCGTCGCCGGACGGAAACTGGTAGTAAAGCGTTGAAATTCATCCGCTTCGCAAGGGATACCGTCGTCATCTGGATCCTCTCCATCACACCAGAAAATCTTGACGGCATATTGGGCAGTGGCTGTCGAAGCCCCATTCAGCGCCCCGTCACACGCAGGGCTCGTCGGTGTGCCATCTTCCGGTGTGCTGTCGATACACACCACGCCGGTACCAGAGGCTAAAGCATTAGCGAGTGCCGTATTCCACGCAAACAGATCATGGGCGGCCATGTCTTGAGTGTCGCAATTCGGTAGGGTGCCGCTACCGAAATTGTCGCAATTGCCATTGCTAGCAGTTGCATTGTCATAGTGGCTATTGCGGACCCCACGTATATTGGCGCGCATCCGATCCATAATGTCATAAGACAGGATGGTCGCCTGGGTACGCAACTGCGCGCTGTGATTGGAACGCAAACCGATAGCCTGAAAGCTTGCTAAGCCAAGTAAACCAATCGCTAGAATGATCAGCGCAACGAGGACCTCTAGCAGTGTAAAACCGAACTGTTCGTGTTGTTTCTTACTCATGACGATAGTGCCCATTTAGCAATCGGGTTGATTTAACTTAGGACGACCCATACTGTTGATCACGATCTCCCGTTTCTTATTCTGACTGTCACACAAACTGAACGTGAGTGTGCCTGCCTGAAAAGCACCGCTCGTCAACCGCGTAAAACCTTGTTGTGTATAGGAAATATAGTTGGTGATGTTGGTGTTGCCTGTTATTGTCTCAACACCCTCTGGGGCACCATAAACGCGCAATATTTCATCGTCACTGTCTACCGCGGCATCATTATCAATATCTACGAAAACAATCCATCCTTGTTCCCACCCTGCACTTGAGGTATCACAGCTTGCGCTGTCGGTACTCTTACACAACACGACACGTCGAGCGCGTTTAACAGCCTCGCTTCGAGCTAAATTGAGCGAACTTGTAAAGTCGTTTGTATGGCTAGCAATTCGGTTGTTGCGAATAATGCCCTGAAAACTAGGCACGGCCACGGTCAAAACAATAGCCGCGATGGCCATAGTCACAATCAATTCAAGCAGAGTAAAACCGTTCTGTTTCATCGATATGTCCTTGGATAGAAGAGATCTTTTATGTGGATCTACCTTATCCAATAAAGTATTCGATATTCTCATCATTTTGCCTCACGTTAAAAATATCAAACCAATGCGCACATTCTCAGCATTTGAAGACGAACCGCTTAGTTTCGCCGACGAACGGCCTAGACCAAGCTGCCAGTTACTGTGTGTCGACGCTATGATTTGATTACAGAATATTTCCACAGCTGATTTATTAAAGGACAATCATACGTGTCACCCAACATCAAAAAGCTTTTTGCCGGATTTTTGCACTAATCACGCTGTCTTCGCCACTGTTCTGATCGCCGAATTGCTCGCTTGCATTCTAGTGCTCGCTGCTGCTGAAAGCAGGCAAGATTTTTGGGTTGAACTGGGACTGGTTTCACTGTTCATGCAGGCGGTTGCGCTGAGCACAGCAGCCATTTTGTGCGTTTTCCGGTTTTTACTTGTTCGTTTAAAAGCTCACGCAACTATTTGGGTGGCCTACGGTACGAGTCAACTTTTAACTGTGCTTTTCTACTTATTAGCTGTTTGGATCATCGAACCAATCAGTGTGATGTCGATTTTTGACGAACCCAACCATATCAACACCATACTTAGAAATTTCGCTATCAGTAGCATTGTTTCGTTGGCGGCCCTACGCTATTTTACGTTCGGCAACAATGGCGACAAATATGGAGCAGAGGCGCATGCGCGGGTACAGGCGCTCCAGGCACGTATCCGACCTCACTTTCTGTTTAACAGTCTTAACACCGTCGCTAGTCTAACCCGCACCGACACTGAGAAAGCCGAACAAGCTATTCTTGATCTTGCTGATTTATTCCGCTTTTCCCTCGACACTAAGGATAAAATCAGCTTAAAAGAAGAACTGGAAATTACTCGACAGTACTTGCATATTGAGACCTTACGTTTAGGGGATCGGTTAGGGGTGGACTGGCGATTAGCTGATAGCCTTCCATTAACCATGCTTGTTCCCGCGTTAATTCTCCAGCCACTGGTAGAAAATGCCGTATACCACGGCATTGAGCCCCGCACCGACGGAGGCCGAATCGTGATTTCCATAGAAAAGTGCAAGGATATGCTCCAGTTTAAAATCGTGAATCCACTGCCTTCGCCCGGTCAAGTCCGCCGCTCATCAGGGCATCATATAGCCCAAGATAACGTTCGCCAGCGGCTAACGCTAGCCTACGGCGAGGCCAACCGGATGCGTATTCAACAACACGACGATCAGTACCAAGTGGCTTTCACCATCCCTGTGAGCTCAATAAATGAAAGTGCTGATTGTCGATGATGAAAAGCCGGCGCGCGAACGTTTGTGCAGCCTACTGCATGAATTGGGCGATTATGAACACTGTGGGGAAGCCGGTAACGGCGTTGATGCGCTGCGCCTAGCTGAAACGCTGCAGCCGGATATCGTCCTACTGGATATTCGTATGCCCGGCATGGATGGTCTGGAAGCGGCTCGCCATCTGGTGACTATGGGCAAACCGCCCGCGATTATTTTTGTAACAGCTTATAGCGATCACGCCCTAGAAGCGTTTGAAGTCCATGCCGTGGGCTATCTGCTCAAACCGATTCGCAAAGAACGTCTGCAACAAGCATTAACCAATGCTGGGTTACTCAATCGAGCGCAATTGGCTAACCTGGCTGATACGCAGATGCAATCCACCCGCACTCATCTGTGCGCGCGCTTGGGCGAAAAACTGGAACTGATCCCGATCGGACAGGTACTTTACTTTCAAGCCGATCAAAAATACGTCACCGTGCGACATCTGCACGGCGAAGTATTGATTGAGGAACCTTTGAAATCGTTGGAAACTGAGTTCGGTCCGGCCTTTTTACGCATCCATCGCAATGCGTTGGTGGCGGTGTCCCGGTTAACCGGATTGCAAAAAACGGCTCAGGGACGTTTCGAAGTATTATTGAACGGCTGTGATGAACGTCTGGAAGTTAGCCGCCGACATGCATCCGGGGTACGACGGTTGCTCAAATCGCTTTAGTCGGTACGCCACAAGCTGAGTAGGGTACGCCATCGCGTACCTTTTCCAAGGCACCGACGATGGGCCGGTACGCGATGCGTACCCTACATTGTTTAAAGCCCGTAAAGCTCTCTGTACTCCGAATCGCGTTCGGCGATCAACTTGGCCAGATTGAACACCACTTGACATTGCTTGAAGGTGGCGTCGTCCTGCATTTTGCCGTCGATCATTACCGCGCCGCTACCGTCCGGCATGGCTTCAATGACCCGTTTCGCCCATTTTACTTCGCCCGGTTCCGGGCTGAACACCCGTTTAGCGATGGCGATTTGATTGGGATGAAGACTCCAAGCACCGACACAGCCCAGCAGGAAAGCGTTGCGGAATTGATCTTCGCAGGCGGTCAGATCGGCGATGTCTCCAAACGGCCCGTAGAACGGCAAAGCACCGACGCTGGCGCAAGCGTCCACCATACGGCTGATGGTGTAATGCCATAAATCTTGCTGCGCGGTGAGGCGGAGCGCTTCGGGATTGTCGGGGTCCGGATCGGTGCGCACCAGATAGCCCGGATGACCGCCGCCGACCCGAGTAGTTTTCATCCGTCGGGAAGCGGCTAAATCGGCCGGGCCCAGACTCATCCCCTGCATCCGTGGGCTGGCGTTGGCGATGTCTTCGACATTGGCGACGCCCAGAGCGGTTTCCAGAATGGCGTGAATCAGAATGGGCTTGGTCAGTCCCGCCTTGGCTTCTAATTGCGCGAGTAATTGATCAACAAAATAAATATCCCAGGGCCCTTCCACCTTGGGAAGCATAATCACATCTAATTTGTTGCCGACTTCGCCTACTAATCGCAACAGGTCGTCCAAGAACCAGGGGCTGTCCAGGCTGTTGACCCGGGTCCACAGTTGGGTGTCGCCGAAATCGGTCTCCTTGGCGATCTTGACCAGCCCCTCACGGGCGTCCACTTTGCGGTCAATCGGCACCGCGTCTTCCAGATTGCCTAAAATGATGTCCACCTTTTTGGCGATGTCCGCCACCTTAGTGGCCATTTTGGGGTTACTGGGATCGAAGAAATGAATCATCCGGGGAGGGTGTGACCGGAATTTCCCGCAAGGCGTCGGTGCGCCAACGACCTTGGGTT
>JAAUQA010000203.1 GCA_012032855.1 Candidatus Competibacteraceae bacterium | reverse complement strand
TTTTCTGCCAGGGCCGTTTCCACAATCAAACCGTCCCAAAACGAGATTTCGGAATCGATACTGCGTCTGATACCTTTGGTAATGATGTCATTCGTAATTACCGCAATCGGGTATGTCTGGAAATGCTCCACGGCAGTCAGTGCTTGCTCCGGAGGCATGGGACGGCCCAACTTGCGGGTGACTGTCACATAAAATTCCTGTAAGACCTGGGTGCTGAGTCTGATGCCGGCATGGTCACGCATAATCCCTTCGGCAATAGTCTTCTTTTCAGGTGCGTCGAAATCGAATAGATAGACCAGAACATTGGTGTCAAGAAAGACAATTTTATCGCTCATAAAGATCGTCACGGTTCCAGGTTGCTCCGCCCCGTCCGCACCCGCATTGCTCTGCCAACGCTAGCAGCGAGTTCAGCGCCTCTTGCCTGCGTTGCCTGATCTTGTCGTTCTGGGCATATTCTTCAAGATATTTGCCCAGCATGGCATTGACTGAAGTGTTTTCCTGCAGCGCCCGAACACGTGCTTGCTTCAGGGTTTCATCATCGACGCTGATGGTAAGATTGGCCATAGTGGTCTCCAGCACGAATACACCATATCAGTGTAGCACGACACAGCCTCCTGGCCTATAATCGCTGTTAAACCGATTCCCTTGTGAAATCGAACCCTATTCTTTGCCCGCCACTCGAACCCGCGACACCTAGTTCATTCACTAGCCCAACACAAGTCAGCGATCTGTCACCGAAAAGGAGCAACCGATGGTTATCAAAACCAAGAACCTCAACGCCCTGAAACCGCAAGATACCGTCCTGACCCCGGTCTATGCCCGTAACGCCATGGAGCAGCCCATCCCCAAAATATGAGCTCGCTGATCAGGAACTCGACCCGACCACGACCTACAACATCATCCACGATGAATTGATGCTTGACGGCAACGCCCGGCTTAACTTGGCCACCTTTGTCACTACCTGGATGGAACCGGAGGCCGAAAAGCTGATGGCTGAGACGTTCGATAAGAACATGATCGACAAGGATGAGTACCCCTATACCGCGATGATTGAGGAACGTTGCATCAACATTGTTTCACGGCTGTTCAACGCCACCGAAACCGGCGTGGGCGCCTCCGCCATCGGTTCCTCAGAGGCGGTGATGTTGGCCGGTATGGCCTTGAAGTGGCGCTGGCGCGAGCGCATGCAAGCCAAAGGCAAGCCCACTGACAAACCGAATATCGTGATGGGCAATAACGTGCAAGTGGTCTGGGAAAAATTCGCCCGTTATTGGGAAGTGGAACCCCGCTATATTGAGATGGAGCCCAATCAGTACACCATCACGCCCCAAGGGGTGTTGAACGCGGTCGACGAGAACACCATCGCGGTCGTTCCCATCCTCGGCGTAACTTACACCGGCGCTTACGAGCCGATCAAAGAGATTCATGACGCCTTGGTGGAGTATAACGCTAAGACCGGTCATGATGTGCCGATGCATGTCGACGCGGCATCCGGGGGGTTTGTCGCGCCTTTTCTGCAACCTGAACTGGAGTGGGATTTTCGCCTGCCGCTGGTCAAATCGATTAACGTGTCCGGGCACAAATACGGTTTAGTGTATCCGGGCGTGGGCTGGGTGGTTTGGCGTGCACACGAAGATCTGCCGCAGGATTTGGTGTTCCATGTCAATTACTTGGGCGGTGATATGCCGACCTTTACTCTCAACTTCTCGCGTCCCGGCAATCAAATCGTCGGTCAGTATTACAATTTCCTGCGTCTCGGTCGGGAAGGCTATACCCGCATCATGGCAAGCCTCCGCAATACGGCGGTTTACCTGTCCGGCGAGATCGAGAAAATGGGGCCTTTTGAACTGCTCTCACGCGGCGATACGATTCCCGTGTTCGCTTTCGCGCTCAAGGATGACAGTCGTTACAGCGTTTTCGATCTGTCGGACAAGCTGCGTGAAAAGGGCTGGCAAGTTCCCGCGTACACGATGCCCCCCAATGTCGAGAAGCTGGCGGTGCTGCGGATTGTCGTCCGCGAAGGGTTTAGTCGCGATCTCGCCGATATGTTGCTGGCCGATCTGGCCAAGGCCGTCGAACATTTCGAAGCGCACGCCGGGCACAAGGGCGAACCGCAGTCTCCGTTTGCGCATTGATTAGAGCGTGTCATCAATTGAGCCAGGGCAATCATGGGGTGAGGGGTTGGCACCCCGGTCTTTGCTCGTGCCGCGCCTCCAACAACGCGCTAACTGGGTTGGCGGCCCTACTTCAGATAATTCCGGCCAGCCCGAAACGACGCGCCAGAGCATTGGCACGCTGCCGTAAAAAATCTTCTGACAGCACTTGGTGGTGTTGCTCAGCGAGCAAGATATTCTCAATCCTCATCCAGAATACTGATCCAAACAGCACTTCAATAACCTCTTGGGCGACCCGCAACCTTCAGCGGTCCAACCGACGGGCGATTTATCGCAAGCAGTCTCGTCACAACGACGTTCTGCTACAAGCCGGATCATAACAGCATGCCAAGCAACAGTAGCCGCAGAGGTTATAAGGCATATAGAATCTTGGGTGAATGCTTCACGTTAATCATCAAAACGAGCTTTTTTTAATGTCACGCCAATCCGCAACAACGACGGTTTTGTTTGCCGATATTTGCCACAGCACCCAACTTTTCGAGCGGTATGGGGATGTCCGTGCCAGGCAAATAGAGGCTCAGGTCTTAACGTTATTGGCAGAAAAAGTCAAAAAACACGACGGCGTGGTCGTTAAAACCATCGGTGATGAAATCATGTGCCGCTTTCCGGGACCGGAGAGAGCGATTTTTTCGGCTAGCGAAATGCAACGCGCAGTGACTCGGGATGAGTCTCTAGCACCGCTGAATATCGCTATCCGAGTCGGCCTGCACTGCGGCGAAGTGATCCTTGAGGAAAACGATGTATTCGGCGATGCGGTAAATACCGCCGCGAGAATGGCGAGCTTATCCAAAGCGGGGCAGATTATTACCACCCAAACCACGGTTGACATTCTACCGGCCATTATGCGTCGCACTATCCGCAATTTGGGTCTCACCAAGGTGCGCGGCAAAAGAGCCCAGATGGCGATTTGTGAAGTGATCTGGCAGGAAGACACCTCCGATTTAACCAGCCAATTTACGATCGAAGGCCACGAAGCGCCGCTCCACTCTGCAACCCTGATCTTGACCTATGGGGCTAGGCACTTTGAAATCAAAGTGGAAAATCAACCTTTTTCATTAGGAAGAAATCCGCGCAGCGATTTGATGATCGACGCCAAGTTCGCGTCCAGAAATCATGCCCATATCGAACTCAGCCAGGGCAAGTTCATTTTGACCGACAGCAGCACTAATGGAACCTATGTCCGTATGCGGGATGGGAGAAAAATTTTCCTGCGCAGAGAGAGCTTCCCGCTGTATGGCGAAGGCGTGATTAGCCTCGGTCGGGACAGCGATGATTCCGAGTTCATTCACTTCCGGTTTTCAGATTAGTCAAGCCGGCGGCGTCCTTGTTTAATTTGCCCACCGCCGGCGCAGTCAAGCTACCGAAATACAATGCATCATCGGTCTCGGTTGCCGCTGAGATGAGCGGATAGGTGCCCGCCGGGTCCTGCAGATTCAGGACAACTTCTCCGCTCTCATTGAAGGCGACGACATGGCCGTAATGCACGGCTTTAGGACGTAGCGCAGCAGGGAGTCGCTGCACAACTTTGCGTAACCAGGGCTTATCCGCCAAGCGATCCAACAAGGCATTACGCGGCGAGATCAAGGCCAGCCAATAGCGTCCGTCCTGTCCTCGGGTCAGATTATCGGGAAAGCCCGGTAAGGCTTCTAATACCGGTTCCACCTGGCCGGTTTTAGGGCCGGTCCGCCAATAACGCAAAACCCGATATTCGCCGGTTTCATTAACCAATACGCTCGATTGGTCCGAGCTAACCGCAACCCCGTTGGCGAAATTCAGCCCATCCAACACCGTCGATGCGTGTTGCGTTGCCGGATCGTAAACCAATAACCGGCCAGTGCCACTGTGTTCCATAATGTCCAACAGGCTGGCGGCATAGGTTCCACCGGAAGCCTGGGCGGCGAAGCGGGTCGATGAATCGGAAAAATATATCTTGCCGTCCGCCGCCACATCGACATTATTGGCGTAACGAATGGGAATCCCATCGGCTTCGGTGGCGAGTTCGGTGACTGCGCCTGCCGGAGTGATCTGCAACAACCCCCGGAAGGCATCGGCGACAATCAAATTACCCTGTGGATCGAACGCTAAACCCAAAGGCCGGCCATCGGTTTGCACCCAATTCTGAACCGCTGAACCGTCTGCCGCCATGCGCACAATCCAGCCGTCGTGAGTGGCGGCGTAAAGTTCGCCTTGCTCATCCACGATGACTTCCTCGGGACCGTACTGATCGCCCAACGGCAGTTGTTCTATAGTGTGCAACTGCTGGTTCGGGGCAAAAACGCCGGTATAACCGGGATTCGACGGTGCTTGCCAGGCTTGCGGTTCGATAGGTACCGGCCAGGCCAGGAGATAAACGATGACAAGGCCAAGCAATCCAAACACAATCAGCACGATTTTTTTCATGATTGTTTCCTAACAACGGGTGATGCGCGCTCTAACAACCCCAAAGAGACAGCCAACCTGCCGGGTTCAATACGATGAAATTACTTACTTTTGTGATCACGGAAAATCCAACCGCGCCACGGTTAGGTGCGCTCATGGCGGACGGTGAAACCGTGGCCGATCTGCAGCAGGGCCATAGCGACCGGACCGGTTCCGCTTCGCCGCAGCTCAACGATATGCTGAGTCTGTTGGAGGGCGGCGAGCAGGCACTGGAACAAGCCCATACGGCGTTGGAGTTTATCGCGAGTCAAGCGGGTTCTGAAAGCCGCTATGCGCAAAACCAAGTACGATTGTTGGCCCCCGTTCCGCGACCCCGCTCAATTCGCGATTGCATCAGCTTCGAAAAGCATATCGTGCAGGCTACCCGCACGGTGGTCAAATGGCGCTTCGCCCCGTTGGCCGCTTTGGATGCCTGGGTCGAAAAACGCCGTGGTCGAGCATTGATCGGCGCACCAAAGGTCTGGTATCAACAGCCGTTATACTACAAGAGTAATCCTTTCAGCGTGGTCGGCCCGGATGCCGAGGTGCAATGGCCCCGTTACACCGAAAAACTGGATTATGAACTGGAGTTCGGCATCTTCATCGGTCGCCAGGGTTGCAATATTCCCAAAGAACGCGCCCATGAGCACATTGCCGGGTACACGATTTTCAATGATTTCAGCGCTCGTGATGTGCAGTTAAAGGAAATGGAGGGCCGCTTGGGGCCGGCCAAAGGCAAGGATTTCGATACCGGTAATGTGATGGGTCCGTATCTGGTTACGGCGGACGAGATTCCCGAACCTTACAATCTAACGATGCGCGCCCGTATCAATGGCGAAGAATGGTCATGCGGCAACAGCGGTGAGATGTATTTCACGTTTGCGGACATCATCGCCCATATTTCGCAGGATGAAACGCTATATCCCGGCGAATTTATCGGTTCCGGAACGGTCGGGGGTGGTTGTGGATTGGAATTGGATCGCTGGCTGCAACCGAACGATGTGGTGGAGTTGGAGGTGGAAGGGTTGGGGTGTTGCGGAATCGGGTGGTGAGGGCGGGTTCTTCGTGAGGGATGTGATGGTATTGCGTAGGGCGTTATAATGATTGAAAGTAAAATCTTGAATTTTTATTTCAGCTTCGCCGAGAATAAGTTAGGTGTGAGCGGACAAAGAATCTACCGCATATCGATTTAATCTTGGAGATATGCGGAACTATATGATCATAAGTTGGCTTTGCATAACCGGAGGCGAACTTGGAGCTTATGAATCAGGGGCAACTGGAGCAAAATATTGAGGCAGCTACCATCGTGTTTCTAGACACTGGGGAATCACAAATATTGCAAAAGAAGCCCGAAAGTGTCTGCCACTTTTTGAACCGTTTCAAATTGGAAACGACATTATTACTCTGCGCTTGGATTGGTCTGATTTGGATAAAAATGGCAATCCAACTATTGATGCGGATTTTATTGATGCCAAAACAAAAAAGAGACGATCTCTAAAAGGCGCGAGAAAAGATGCACACCATACTTCGTCTGAAAAAGATATGGGTCGCACGTATACGTGGGAGTTCAAAAGCTACCGGCGCCCATTTAAGGTTCTGATTTGCTGGATTGCGTCTGTAGCGTTAACCACCAAAGCAGGAGTTTCATTTTCTGTCGAGGTAATTCGTGCAACTGACAAAGGGCCAAGATAGATTGTGGCTAGACATACAACCTCGGAACAAAGCTAACCATTAGCAAGCGGTAGGGTGTGCCAACGACAGGAACGCACCGATCGAGGAACTCCCAAGAGATTCGA
>JAAUQA010000202.1 GCA_012032855.1 Candidatus Competibacteraceae bacterium | reverse complement strand
GATTAACCAAACTGCCCCCATGTTCGTCACTGGCCGGCACGATGCATCTTGAGTGCTGCTTCCTGTTTTCTGATCGCCTGATCGTAGTCGCGCTGAACGGCATGCAAGCCAGCTATTCGCTCTATCGCCCGAGCGACTTGAGGCTTCAGGCCCAACGCGACGAACTGTTGATGGGCTTGGTCATAGAAAGAAAACGCCTCACGAATTTCATTCCTGTCAGCCCGAATCATCCCTAAATGAGTCAGGGTGCGGGCGCGCAACGCGCCCTGCTGTTCCGCCAAACCTTGGCGCAGCAGAATTTCGGCTTGGCCCGCCTTTCCCCAACGCAGCAACGCGGGTGCCAGGGCATTGATAATCTCGCCTGCTTCCTGGAATCGCCCTGCTTCGAACAAATGCCGTTGCCATTCCAACCCTTGTTGCAGTGCCCAACGTCCCGCCGGCGTATCCCATGCGGTCCAAGATTGCAAAACGCCTTGTTCACCCCATGCCAAAGCGGCAATCGCCTCATCGCTGGGAACTTGGCCGCGTGCCGCCAAAACCCGGCGCGCCTCATTGAGAAAAGTGCAACCGAAATACTCAGCGGCACGCAAATGCAATACGTGGATTTTGGTTTCATCCACCCGGCTCAACAAGCCTTGTTGTACCGGTGAGCCGACCAGAAACCAGGCGTGTCCTTGCTCGTCGGTCCCCTGTACTTGCAACAAACCCAACTCATGCCAACGCTCCAACGCCAAGGTGCTGTCGGGGGGTAAAAAACGTACTGCCTCGTCCTGTCGGAACGGGGTCTGCAGGATCGCCAAGATGGTCAAGGATTTCCGTTCCTCCAACGACAGCTGAAACAATTGCTGCAAGAAGTCAGACGGGTTGGCGGGGGGATCGGACATACACGGTTACCGGCTTGAGTTTGTCTTGAACATTGTCAATGTTTCAGTTGGTTTACGCAATGCATTGGCTGCAACAGCACTATCCCTTAGTCGATCAACCCTATGGTTTCCAACTCAGCGTTTGCGTTCTACTTTTATTAAGGGGATTCGGTATCCCTTTCACCACCCGGCGGAGGAATCCCGTTCACATGATTACTATTCATGTGATTCGGGTTGAAGAGGCACTCGGTGGTCCCTGCACAATAAAGTTCACAAAGGTTAGGGTTTATGTCAGACGAATTGAAAGAATCTGCTTTACAGTATCACCGCAATCACCGGCCGGGTAAGCTGGCGATTATCGCCACTAAACCGCTGGCCACCCAACGTGACCTGGCATTAGCCTATTCGCCGGGAGTAGCCGCCGCTTGCGAGGCGATCGTCGGCGATCCCCAAGAAGCCGCTCAGATGACCGCGCGAGGCAACCTGGTTGCCGTCATCAGCAATGGCACAGCGGTATTGGGTCTGGGTAACATCGGTCCGTTGGCCGCTAAACCGGTCATGGAAGGTAAAGCGGTTCTGTTCAAAAAGTTTGCTGACATCGATGTATTCGATATTGAGTTGGACGCCGACGATCCGGCCCGTTTTATTGAAATTGTGGCCGGTTTGGAACCGACTTTCGGCGGTATCAATCTGGAAGATGTCAAGGCACCGGAATGTTTTGAGGTCGAACAGACCTTACGGAAACGGATGAAAATCCCCGTCTTTCACGACGACCAACACGGCACCGCAATCATTGTCGGAGCGGCGGTAACCAATGGATTACGGGTAGTCGGCAAAGACATCACCAAAGTAAAGTTGGTCGCATCGGGAGCTGGTGCCGCATCCCTGGCCTGCTTAAATCTGTTGGTTAGCTTAGGGTTACCACGAGAAAACATCACCGTGACCGATTTGGCCGGAGTGGTTTACCAGGGCCGCACCGAATTGATGGACCCTTGGAAAGCAGTTTACGCTCAAGAAACCCGCGCGCGCACCTTGGCTGAAGCTATCGAAGGCGCCGATATTTTTCTAGGCCTATCTGCTGGCGGCGTATTAAAACCGGCGATGCTCGAACATATGGCGGAAAATCCGCTGATTCTGGCGCTGGCCAACCCGGTACCGGAGATCATGCCCGAAGAAGCCAAGGCGGTCCGCCCGGATGCCATCATCGCCACCGGTCGTTCCGACTACCCCAACCAAGTCAATAATGTCCTGTGTTTCCCATTCATATTCCGGGGCGCGCTGGATGTGGGTGCAACCACCATCAACGAAGCCATGAAGCTGGCCTGTGTACGGGCATTGGCAGATTTGGCTATGGCTGAAACTTCCGAAGTCGTCACCAAGGCATACGGTGGAAAACCAATGCGTTTCGGGCCGGAGTACTTGATTCCGAAACCCTTTGACCCTCGCCTCATCGTGCAACTAGCGCCGGCAACCGCGAGAGCGGCTATGGAATCCGGGGTGGCGACCCGGCCCATTGAGGATTTCGACGCCTATACTGATCGCTTGACCGAATTCGTCTTTAAATCGGGCATGGTCATGAAACCGATCTTTGCCCGCGCCAAGCATTGCCCCAAACGACTGGTTTACGCCGAAGGCGAAGACCGCCGGGTATTACAGGCAACTCAGCAGGTCATTGATGAAAGGATCGCCTGGCCTATTCTAGTCGGTCGACCCGCAGTCATCGAAGATCGCATCCAGGAACTGGGACTGCGCATGAAGCTTGGTCAGGATTTCGAGGTGATTAACCTGCTACAGGATGAGCGTTTTCAAGCCTACTGGTCGACCTACCACGAGATCATGGGACGTCACGGCATTTCCCCCGAAAACGCCAAAGTCGCGGTGCGCACCAACGAGACGGTGGTAGCGGCCTTAGCACTGAGGCGCGGCGATGCCGACGCGATGTTGTGCGGTGCCAACGGACGCTTTGGTTCACACATTCAAATTGTCCGTGATGTCATCGGCAAATGGGAGAGCATTCACGACTTCTCCACCCTGAGCGCCTGATTATGCCGAGCGGCACTTATTTTATCGGCGATTCCCATGTCACCCCCGACCCCAGCGTCGAAGAACTGGTTGAGATGACCCTAATGGCAGCCGACGAAGTCAGAGCCTTTGGCTTGACGCCCAAGGTCGCGCTGTTATCGCGCTCTAATTTCGGCACCTACGATACCGCCTCTTCATTGAAGATGCGCGAAGCGGCCATGATCTTGCGCAGCCGCGCGCCGGAATTAGAAGTGGATGGCGAAATGAATGCCGATGTCGCGTTATCGGAAGAACTGCGTAATATCGCCTTGCCGAATGCCCGGCTCAAAGGACAGGCTAATTTGCTGATCATGCCCACCGTTGATGCCGCCCATATCGCCTTCAATATGCTCAGAATACTGGGCAACGGCGTTTCAGTGGGACCGATTCTGATTGGCGCGGCGCAGCCGGTACATGTGGTGACGCATTCCATCTCGGTGCGGGGGTTAGTCAACATGAGCGCCATGTCGGTGGTGCAGGCGCAATTATTAGCCGAGGAGCGGGCGATAAAGTAATTCTAACCAATCAACCGAGTATTGGCATCCCGGAGTGGGCGTAGCCCACCCCGGGTCACGCCTAAGCACCGCTGGGACAGTTTTGCCCACCATAACCTCAGCCAACCGGAGACAAGCTGTGCAGTCGGCAACCCTCGTCATCGCAGACCAACAGACTACCCTGCGCGTACCAATCGCCCAACACCATGCGACAGGCTGGTTGCTGGTCGATTTCCAGTGAGTGCACCGCCGGACGATGGGTATGTCCATGAATCAGTTGGTAAACCTGTAGCGCACGCATAATTGCAATTACGGCTTGCGGATTGACATCGGTAATTTCAGGTGGTTTGTCAGCCGTCGCCTGTTGGCTTTCTTCGCGGAGCTGCCGACCTAGCAAACGCCGTTCCTCCAAAGGGCGCGACAGCATCTGCGACTGCCAACGGGAAGAGCGAACCTGGGCACGGAACGCTTGATACTTGACATCGTCCGTGCACAAGGTGTCGCCATGCATCAACAGGGTCGGCGTTCCGTATAGGTCAATCACTAGCGTTTCGGGCAGGAGTTGAACGCCACTCGCAGCGGCGAACTGTTGCCCGATTAGAAAATCCCGATTGCCGTGCAATAGATAGACTGGCACGCCCTGTTGCGTCAGGTTTTGCAATGCCTGGGCGACGGTGCTGCCTAATTCTGCATCATCGTCATCCCCGATCCACACCTCGAACAGATCGCCGAGAATATAGAGCGCTTCGGCCTCAGGCGCTTGTCGCTGCAGAAAATCCAGAAACAGGTCGACGATTGACGGGCGACGCGAGTCCAGGTGTAGATCGGAGATGAACAGGGTGGTCATGTAGACTTATTCCCCCAGCACTTCGGTTGTTTCGATCAACACGTCTTCAACCGGCACGTTTTGATGACCTTGTTTGCTGGTAGTAGGCACACCGACAATGTGATTGACCACCTCCATACCCGCAATAACTTTGCCGAACACGGCATAGCCCCAGCCGTCCTGACCGGGGTAGTCCAGAAAATCGTTATCGTTAACGTTGATAAAAAACTGCGAAGTAGCCGAGTGCGGCTCTCCGGTGCGCGCCATGGACAGGGTGCCGACGGTGTTTTTCAACCCGTTGGCCGCTTCGTTTTTGATGGCCGGACGATTCTTTTTGGGTTCATGCCGGGTTCCAGGCCACCACCCTGGACCATGAACCCTGGAATGACGCGGTGGAACAGGGTGCCGTTGTAAAAACCGTCCTGAGCATACTGCAGGAAATTAGCTGCCGATTCCGGCGCTTTGGCGTGATCCAATTCGATATCAATGGCGCCGTGTTGAGTGTGAAATCTGATCATGTTATTCACCTTTTTCGCTATCGGTGGAGGCGGACGGAGCCGCAGGAGCTTCGATGACGGTCACTTTTCGATGATCACCGGGGTTTGCGGCGCATCACTTGGGAACGGCCCACCGGAACCGGTGGGGATCTGACGGATTTTGTCCACGGTCTCCATGCCTTCGGTGACCTTGCCGAACACGGCGTCATCCCCATCCGTCGCGGCTGGGATAATCCAAAAAGGTGTTGTCTTTGACGTTGATGAAAAATTGCGCAGTGGCCGAATGAGGATTGCCGGTGCGGGCCATCGCGATGCTGCCACGAATGTTTTTTAAGCTGTTCTTGGCTTCGTTGGCAATCGGGTCACGGGTGGGTTTTTTCTGGTAATCGGCGTCAAAGCCGCCGCCTTGGATCATGAAATCATTGATAACTCGATGGAATATCGTCCCGTCATAAAATCCATCTTGCGCATACTGCAGGAAGTTTTCCACCGACTGAGGCGCTTTTTCCTCGTCGAGTTCCAAAACGATGGGACCTAAATTAGTTTCCATTTTGACCTGTACGCCGGCCCAAGCCCAGAACGACGACAAACACAGCACCAGTCCGGCAAAAAATATTTTTGGCATAATCAACCTTTCGCTTAATTTGGATGAATTTGCATGATAATAGGGCTTGTTCGATTCGCCAAACCCCACAGCCGCTTTCCGTGAAACTCTTGAACATGACCAACAGCACCGTGGTAAAAACTCGTTTCGCTCCCAGTCCGACCGGACACATTCATTTAGGTAATGCACGTACGGCGTTATTTAATGCCCTGCTGGCGTTCAAGCACAGCGGTGTGTTGCTGCTGCGCATCGAAGACACCGACCAAGAACGCAGTCAGGACGCGTATGTCCGAGACTTGTTCGAAGACTTGCGTTGGTTGGGACTCGATTGGCAGGAAGGGCCGGAAGTCGAAGGTGATTCGGGGCCTTATTTTCAGTCAGCCCGTGATGCGGTGTATGACCGTTATTATCAAGCACTGGAGTCCAAGGAGTTAGTTTATCCTTGTTTTTGTTCGCCGACCGAATTGGCCTTATCGCGCAAGGCGCAACTGACGGCGGGTCGCCCGCCACGTTATCCGGGCACTTGCGCCCGCCTGAACGAAGCAGAACGCGAGGTGCGACGGGAACGCGGCATCCAGCCCACCTTACGCTTCCGGGTACCGACCGGGCAAGTCGTTGAGTTCGAAGATCTGGTGCGCGGCCCACAGCGGTTTCAAACCGACGACATCGGCGATTTCATCATCCGCCGCGCCGACGGCAGCGCACAGTTTTTCTTCACCAACGCGGTAGACGATGCGCTCATGGCGGTCACCCATGTGTTGCGGGGCGAAGATCATCTAACCAATACCCCGCGCCAACTCTTGTTGCTAAAAGCCTTGGATTTGCCGACCCCGTACTATGGCCATATCTCCTTGCTAGTGGGTGCTGACGGCAGCCCCTTATCCAAGCGCCACGGCAGCCGCAGTCTGCGGCAATTACGCGAAGCCGGTTATCTACCCGAGGCGTTGAACAACTATATGGCTCGCCTGGGCCATAGCTATATTCAAGACGATTGGATGAGTGCGAACGAATTGGCAGCGGAGTTCAATCCGGAACGGTTGAGCCGTGCGCCGGCCCGGTATGATGAAGTGCAATT
>JAAUQA010000201.1 GCA_012032855.1 Candidatus Competibacteraceae bacterium | reverse complement strand
CGTCAAGATCGTTGATATCGCCGGGAACCAGCACGCAACGCTCGTGTTGTTCAACCTTGCTCTCGCTGCCGGGGCGCACCAGCAATACCGGCTGATGCTGACGTTCCAACAATTTCCGGACTAAATAACTGCCTACAAAACCGGTACCGCCGAAGAGGGCAACCCTCATAATGTCTTCTCCCTATCGATTGATCGTTGTGCCACCAGCATATAATTAACGCTCATGAACGGCGTTAATGCCATTGCCGGGTCAGCGGATTCACTTTTACACCGGTTCGTGCGACCACCTGCAGCTGATCCTGGTTTAATAAGGTTTCCAATTCATGTGGTTTGGGGAATCGGCGCCATTGATGAGTGCCTCGCGGCAACCAGCGCAGAATGTATTCCGCTCCGATAATCGCGGTCAGCCAAGCGAGCAGGGTTCGGTTAATAGTAGCGATGAACATCAACCCGCCCGGTCTCACCAGCCGGTTGCACGCTTGGACGAAGCCCGGCAAATGCGCGACATGTTCTACAACCTCCATGTTTAACACAGTATCATAGCCGTTCCCCTGTTGCGCCAGATCTTCAGCGGTGATCATTTGATATTGAATATTAAGCTGGTTTTGCTGAGCGTGATGGCGGGCAATAGCGATATTACGTTCCACCACGTCGATACCATGTACCGTCGCGCCGCTTCTGGCCATCGCCTCGCTGAGAATACCGCCACCGCAACCGATGTCCAGTATTCGCAACGGCTCCAGCGGCTTTTGTGAGTGGGGGTTAAGCTGAAAATAATGACAGAGTTGGTCGCGAATATAGCCTACCCTCAGTTCGTTCAATCGATGCAGGGGCCAGAAAGGACCGCTGTTGTCCCACCAAAGATTGGCGAGTGCAGTGTAACGGGCTACTTCGTCAGGGTCGACACTGGAGCGCTGCTCGGACATCTCAACGGCCATGAGGTGCTCTCCTGGTGGCTTACTATTGGGGCTGACTACGCAATTGATCAAGGTGTGCGCTTAGAGAAGTCAAATCGGGTATATAAATAGCGCCTATTTCATCCAAGGCTAAACGATACCCAGGTGCTGCAGCACCGCCGATTAATAGTGTGCTGTCTGCGGGCAATTGACGGCGCAAGCGATGGAGCGCTTCAGGCAAGCGTGGGTCATCGGCGGGGTAAGAAATGCTCAAAGCGACTACTCTGATTTTTTTCTCGATAGCGGCGAAAGCGATCTCGTCACTCGGAATATTCGGTCCTAGATACAGCGAATTCCATCCGCCCAAGGTAGCTGTTATCGTCGCCATTAACGCACCGAGTTCATGCTGCTGTCCCATCGGCGTGGTCACCAACAGTCCCGGACCATTTCCGTGCATATTGCTGTGGTTAGCCAAATGTCCCAGAAAAGTCCGTAGCTGGGCAGATGCCAGGTGTTCATGACACGCGCGTAAGTCGCCTATGCGCCACCCGTCACCGATCTGCCTAAGCAACTCGCTAATGATATTTTCCAGTAAAGTCGGGGTGCTCAGCACTAATGCGGCTTCTGCCAATGCCGCTTCCAGTCCTCTGGCGTCCAATGAACGGACGGCAGTCATGCAGGCGGCCAAATGCATATCCGGTGGCTGTGCCTGATCACGCTTTGTTTCAGTGTACTGTGGCGCTGGAGTATCAGTAGCCAATAATTCCTTGAGCGCCGGCAAGGGAAGACGGGCCACATCGCCGATACGCCGGCCTGTTTGGGTGGCCTGACGCAATAACAGCAGACGCTCTACATCGTCGTTGGAGTACAACCTGCGGCTGGTCGGAGAACGCTTTGGAGAGACCGCATCATAACGCCGCTCCCAGGCGCGGATGACATCAGCACTGAGTCCGGTTCGGCGCACCACCACCTGAATGGGATGAATAGAGTCGATATCATTGTCGGGCAACATAGTTTTGTTCATATTTTTTATTTAACAAGTGGTGATTGGTTGCGAAAAATATTGACATAACGGAGTTGTCGATATATTGTCCATATCAAGACAGGCAATGTCAACCTTAACTACAAACACAAATCATTATGCAAGTCATCAAGACCTTTTTTAGTGCTTGCCAAAGTAGCCGTGTTTATAGGGTTGTCGCAAGAGTAGCGCCCCGGTGATCTTTGTTCACAATTGTTTGGCGACAATACGGGTACACTGTCCACGAGTAGTTGATACCCAAGCGGGTAAAAAGCAAAGACACTTCACTGATTCAGGTAGATAACATGGATACGCCCAAGACCATCATGTTTTACGACGGCGGCTGTCCTTTGTGCAGTCGCGAAGTAACCCATTACCAGCGTTTGGATAAAGCCCAGCGTATTGAATGGGTGGATATCAGCCAGGACATGACCGTGTTGGAGGCTTTCGGCGTTTCGTTTAACTCAGCAATGGCGCGCCTGCATGTACTCTACCGCGATGGCCGGTTGCTCAGCGGCGCTTATGCCTTCGCGGCTGTTTGGTCGGAACTACCCTACTATCGGTTACTGGCCGTTATGCTGAGATTGCCGGGCATGTTAACCGGGTTAGACGCAGTATACCGGCTGTTTGCTCGCTGGCGCTTTCAACAGCGTTGTTCTAATGATATGTGCTCAATTTCTTGACAGTCGCGAGTTTAATTCCAGCGCTTTGTCCATACTATACGGACGTATGTCCACGGAGACCAGACCATGCACTTGATTCGCAAAGACTACCGTATTGCAACCGTACTGCTGTCCGTTCCTGGTGTCACGATCACCGCTCTGTGGCTTGCGTTCGGTCAGGCAGTGGCTGATCAACCCCAAGTTAACCGCATGTCTAAACCTACTGTAAACGTCGTCGAAGCCCAAGGCTATACCAGCACCCTATTGACTGCTGTGCAAGCCGTTCGAATGATGAATGCGGCTACTACTTCTCAGCCTCTAAATCCATCGGTCGATTCTTCTGAGCGTCATGAACAGGTTGCCTCGACAATTAAACAAAGAAAACTGGAGCGATTGCTGGCATATCACAAGGCGATGAGCGGTACCCTCATCGCCCGCGATGCGCACTATGCGATCGCTAAAACAATAGAGCATCAACCTAGCCCACCGGATGCTATTGCTAATGAATCACAAGCTGGAAAAGCCACGGTAGCCAGGGCCGAGCCTGTCACCAGCAAAAGTTTCATTGCAAACACTGATACGATGCTTTGACCGAAATCCTGGGTGGTGACAGGATACTGTAGCGATTGGCATAGCGTATTTCGTAACAACTCACCGCAAATGAGGCAGTAACAATGAGTGATCAGCATCCGAATACCCGGCGACGGCATTTTCTCAAAATCAGCGCTTTTAGCTTGATTTTAGCTCCTATCGGGAACTGGCTATCAAGTCAACAAGCGCAAGCGGCCGATATGCCGCAATTAGCAGAGAGCGATCCCGCAGCCCAAGCGCTCGGTTATGTTCATGATGCAACGCAAGCCGATGTGGCAAAATTCCCCAAGCGATCCGGTCCCGACGGCGCTTCGCAGTTCTGTAAGAACTGCCAGCTGTACACTGGTCCGGACGGTTCAGAATGGGGGCCGTGCTCTATTTTTCCGGGCAAGGTGGTTAAGGCCGACGGTTGGTGCAATGCTTGGGTTCAGAAAGCCGGTTGAGTCGGTTCAGGAAAATATTTAATAACATCAACCAAAACTCTTCGTGCCCTCGAAGATTACGCCGTTGTCGGCAAGGTATGCTGACAACGGCGTCGTTTTGTGCGGATAATGGCACCATACCCTTACCCGTCAATCAGGAGAAATCATGAACAAAGCGGCCGTTATTGTACTCGCCACCGCCTTCGTCAGCACCGTCAGTATGGCGGAGAGCCTCAGCATCAAACCGGGCTTGTGGGAAACCACCGAAACTAGCATCAATCCCATGACGGGCGCTCCTGAGACCACCACACAACAGGAATGCATCACCCCGGACAAGGCGACCTTCAATCCATCGGAGATGATTGAAGGCAACAGCGATTGCCAAGTTACCGATCAAGCCTTAAACGGCAATACCCTAACGTTCACTTTGACTTGTCCGGTGGAAAACGGCCAGGCGAAAGCAAGTGGTACGATGACTTCAAACGGAGATCATGGCGAAGGGAATATGGTGATGGAAATGACGATCAACGGCCAGACGATGACGTTCAAGATGGACTGGGAGGCAAAGCGGATAGGCGACTGCTGAGTAAACCAATGACAACCGATGAGCCGCTACCGCAGCCAAACTCATCGCTTTCCTGGTTGTCGGGCGCGAAAATTTATTGTTACCACGCCGACCAGCAATACTATTCCGGCCAAATGCAACATCCCTTGATGAGGCCACAATAAAGCCGTTGCTGCCGCCAGCAACACCAGCCGCAACGGCCAAATAACCGGCGCCTCCAAATGACCGTCGATGGCCCCGTTCAACGCGTAGATTCCCATCACTCCCAAGCAGAAGATGAGTAAGTCTTCCATCAGGTTTCCACTCAGGAAAGGGGTGAAGGCGATCAGCAACGGCACGATATAAAGCCCTTTGGCAATTTTCCAGGCCATCAAGCCGGTCGACATGGGCGGCGTGCCGGCTACCGCAGCAGCTGCAAACGCGGTTAAACAGACCGGCGGCGTAACATTACTGTCTTGGGAAAGCCAGAAAATGATCATATGGGCCGAAAGCAGTGCCATCGTTAACATCGCCGGGTCCAAAACCTGCTCGGTCAAGGTGCTTAGAAAGTCCACCGGCACCAAATCCACTAAGGCGGCAGCTTGGTCAAGCGACATGGGTGATCCCAATGCATTCACCTGATCCGGTGCCACTAGCAGGAAAATCGCTTTCGCTTCTTCCGGGACGACTCCTGCGGCAATCGCCCGAATCAATTCCGCCTGAGTAATCAGATCATAAAGCGCGGGAGCAGAGAGCGTGGCTAACACGATATAAGCGGCAGTGACCGGCAACCCCATACCCAGCACCAACGAAGCCAAAGCGATCAAAATCAAAGTGATCAACAAACTGCCGCCGGCCCATTGGGTAATCATCAAGGAGAAGGTGTTACCCACACCGGTTTGTCGAGATCACGTTGACAATGATGCCTACAGCCACCAGCAGTACCGCCACACTGGCCATATTGCGAGCGCCCAGCGCCAACGCTTCAACGATAGCGCGTGGTCCCATTCTATGCGGTGACAGCCAGGACGCGACTATCACTGAAAGAATGCTCAAGCCCGCCGCATAGGTAGGCGTAAATCCCTGAATTAATAGAATTACCAGCACAACAATCGGAATCAGATTATGGCCTCCGGTCTTGATCACATCCCAAAAGCGGGGAGCATCTTCCGGCGCACCGCGAATCCCCAACTTCATTGCTTCGATGCGGACCCAGATCGCGACGGAAACGAAATACAATAACGCCGGCAGGGTGGACACGGCGATGATGTCCAAATAGGGAATCTGCGTGTAGGTGGACATGATGAAAGCGCCAGCCCCCATGACCGGTGGCATGAGCTGTCCGCCGGTGGATGCGGCCGCTTCTACGCCCGCAGCGAAGCGGGGCGGGAATCCCGAACGCTTCATGAGCGGTATGGTGATTACGCCGGTGGACACCGTGTTGGCCACTGCGGAACCGGAAATCGAACCCATCAAGGCCGAACCGAACACCGCGACCAGTCCCGGGCCCCCGACCAGTCGACCGGCGGCGCAAAGTGCCAATTGAATAATAAAATCGCCCGCGCCCGAGCGCACCAGAAACGCACCGAACAAAATGAACATAAACACGTAGGTCGAGGAGATGCGGGCAATCGGACCAAACATGCCGTCGGTACCGAAATATTGCCGAAACAGGATGGTTTCGGCAGTCAGGCCGGGAAAATTGAACACACCGCTCACCCAACGCCCCCACCAAACCACATACGTAAGCGACAAGACGATCAATACGGGGATCAACCAGCCCGTGGTGCGACGAGCGAATTCGGTGGCGATCAGTACGCAGAGTAACGAGAATACCCAATCGGTAAAAACGAAATTCGATCCCCGCAGGTAAAAGGCGTTTTCTGCTGCGATCAAATAGATAACGCACACTACCGCAAGACTGCCGATGGCCAAATCGAGCCCTAAAATCCGCCGGGCACTGACGGCATTATCCGTTCTTTGGAGGGGAAAAAGCAGGGCACACAGCAACCCGAAACCGGCAAAGTGGATTGCCGAAGTCCATAACTCCGGCAAAGTTGCTAAGGTATTGAAATAAATATGCACAAGCGATAACAACACACCCAACCAGAACACCAGACGGTTAACCCAAGGGCTTTGCCGTTGCGGGTTTTGGGTCGGTGCGTTACTACTCGCTAGTTCGGTCACGCATCATCTCCAACATGGATATCCTGCAGTACGATAGGCCAATGCGGCAGGATTTTCGCCGTCCATGGCGGGAGATATAGCGCAACCCCTATAAATCGATTCGATTTAGGGAT
>JAAUQA010000200.1 GCA_012032855.1 Candidatus Competibacteraceae bacterium | reverse complement strand
ACCAGTGGCTGACTAGGCCCATGATGGGTACATTAGCTGCGCCGCTGCCGAGACCGGTCAGGAAATAAAAGAACAACACGGCGGTAAAGCTTTCTACCTGAGAGACCGCCAATAGTGAAACACCCAGCAGCAGTAGAGCCACTGCGATGACTGTGCGTGCGCCTAAGTGGATCGCTCCATAGCCGGCCAGCAGCACAGCAGCCAGATAACCAATGAAATTACCGGTGCTGATGAAACCCATTTGCGCATAGTTTAGGGAAAGCGTTTTGGCCATTGAAGGTAACAGCATTCCCAGCGCGAAGCGTCCTAATCCGAGGGCGATGAACACTGTCAAGATGCCGGTGAAGACGATGATCCAGCCGTAATGGAAAGGTGTGCTGGGTGTACGGTTATTTTTGATTTTCATTTCGAAATAAAAGGCCAACATGATGATGATATAAGATCATAAAATAATATGCGGATCGTCAGCACTTTTTCCACAGATCCAGCTTTCACATAATACTCACATCTCGTTGACACTCACTTCACGAGCCGTTTGAGATTGTAATCCCAGAGCTGTGCCGTTCCCACAATTACTATCGGCATTATTAACGACATAGTCTTTATGTGGATACACTAAGTGATTCAATTCCACCCCTGTTAATCCACCAAGCTGCTCTGGTGCTTGATCGCCAGAGCAATGAATTTTTTTAAGGGTAGCGGGCGACTAAACAAATAGCCTTGGAATTTTTCGCAACCCTGCCGACGCAAATGATGCAGTTGTTCAGGCGTTTCTACACCTTCAGCAACCACTTCAAGCCCCAGATTCTGCGCTAAGGCCACAATGGAATTAATGATGGCTTCGTCTTGCCGGCTCACAGTAAGGTGCTGCACAAAAGAGCGATCAATTTTGAGCGTGTGCACCGGGAAGCGCTTGAGGTAGGCGAGTGAAGAGTGGCCTGTGCCAAAATCGTCTATGGCGATACGCAAACCCATTTCCCGCATCCGGGTCAAAAGAGCCAGGCTTTCCTCATGATCGTGCATGGTTGTGCTCTCGGTCACTTCAATTTCAATGTTCTGCGGTTTTAACCCCGTGTGTTCTAGCGCCTGCGTTATTATTTCGATAAGTTTTGGATCCTGAAATTGAATCACAGAAATATTGACTGCAATGGTCACATCAAGCCCCAATTGGCTAATGATCTTGGCATCCTTGCAGGCCCTGCGAAACACCCATTCCCCAATAGGCAGGATTAAACCAGTTTCTTCTGCTATTGGGATGAATTGGTCCGGCGGTACCCAGTCCTCATCAGGATTCCGCCAACGCAGTAGTGCCTCTGCAGCAACTATCCTACCGCTAAGGATATCCAGTTGTGGTTGGTAATAAAGCTCAAACTCTTCACGCTCCAACGCCCGGTGAAGTTGGTTCTCCATGTGTAGCCTAGCAATGGCGGTCGCATTTAACTCCTTGGCATAAAATTGATAGTTATTTCGTCCTTTGGCTTTGGCGTGATACATTGCCGTATCAGCATTTTTCATTAGATCATCAATGGTTTGCGCGTCTCGTGGATATAGGGCGATACCGATGCTCGCTGTTACCCGTACACTATTATTGTTTAACTCAAAAGGCACGGCTAATTTCCCTAGCATCTTTTCTGCGACAGTTATTGTCGTAGACAATGCTTCCGGATTCCCCGTGATATCCGGAATGATCACGATGAACTCGTCGCCACTCAAGCGTCCTACAGTATCGCTTCGTCGGATCGATTGGAGCAGTCGTTGAGCTAATTCTTTCAGTAGCACATCACCCGCCTTATGTCCCAGCGAATCATTGATGTTTTGAACCGATCAATATCAATAAACATCACTGCTGTACACGCATTATTACGTTTAGCTCGGGATATCGCTTGATGGAGCCGGTCGGTAACTAAGAGACGATTTGGTAAACGCGTTAATACATCATAGTGTGCTTGATAATAAAGCTGTTTCTCCCAAGAGGATTTGGATAGTCCGATAGCAACACGATCAGCAAACTCACGCCCCAAAGCAAGATCGCTATCAGCGATGGTTAAAAAATGCTGATAACCAATGCAAATGACAGCTGCTAAACTTCCCTCAACCAAAACAGGAAATAAGAAAAACCCGGCAATACCCTTTTCGTACATTGGCACCAAATAAGATTTCAACTCACGGTCAGTTTCACACAATAAGTAGTTTGCGTTTGCAATGAGTTCATCCATCTGTTGATCAGAGAAATTTACGTCCATTGATAACCGATTATCTTGAGCTTGATCGTCAGCCACAAAAAAACATGCTGCGCCACAGTCATCGTCTTCGATGACCACTATACCGATCCGATCACACGGGACTAATTTCTGAAAATGGTTAAAAACAAAATCGACGATGTCACTTACATTGAAGCGGCTTAGAATCAGCCGATCAAGTTCCGCCATAGTTTGTAGTGTTCTGATCTTTTTGGACAAAAGTGCAGCCATCTGATTGAAAGAAGCGCCAAGGAGTTCAAATTCATCATGACTGTGAACCTTTACTTGCTCCGTAAATTCTCCACGAGTGACCCGCTGTATACCGCTCAGCAAGGCTTCGAGTGGCAACAAGCTTTTACGGATGGTCAGAATACTTAAGAACAAAACTGAGAGAATTGCCAACACAATAACAATGCTGTAAATATGAATAAAATCGGCTATTGAAGCCCAGGCTTCGGCTGCAGGTTGTTTGGTAATAACCGTCCAATATGAGGTAAAAAATCTAGGTTCCAGAAATATGGACCAATAATTTACTATCGACTTTTTACCATTTATTCTCCAATCAAAATTTCCTGCAGAGGGCACATCTAATTGTTCTGTTAAAGGCTCGGAGATCCATGTCGTTTGCCCGTCGACGCAATGCATGACATCGTTGAATTGATTCAAGATACAGAGAGAGATTTCGGGATCGAGAAAGTCTTCCTCGCCCCAAAGGTAATCTAGGTGAATTTTTCCAATCAAAATTATATATTCTTGATTAAACGAATTCAGCGGTCTAAATAAAAACACTTCCGGTGGATCGTTTTCTGAAAGGCTGCTCAATAAAATTGTTTTATTTTGTGATAGATGATCCGCTTGTGGCGTGCTTAAGAAAATTTTCTTTTGGCTACCAGGTAAAATGATATAACTATCTTTCACTTGGGCAATTTTAAATTCACTGAAACGGTCATTGACTCGCTTATCAAGCTGTTTTTCGTCGATTTGTCCCGCGTTCAGGGAGACAGCCACTCCGGTGATTTCGGCTTCAAGAAACAACAGTCGGTCATACAACAGCATACCGTAGTTTTTTGAGGTCGCACGAAGTTGTTGCACAACCTTTTCATTCAATAAGGTACTGATTTGATTTAGAGATATTGCAGAGAAGAAACCGATGGGGACTAGGGCGGAGAATACGAAAAATATAAAAATTCGCCGCCCGATTTTGCTGCGAAATGGAGTTGTTTCGAGCCGCATTGATTCAGTATACCGCTAATAATCAATCGCCAAGCCTACAAATCCTCCATTATTGGCTCGAACAATATCATCTCGGCTCGCCTTTGCAGTCAAAGGTGAGACTGATTTTCCATCTTCACCCATGCTGTACAAATCATAATCCGAGTTAATCGGGTTTAACTTTTTATCTTTACGTACTTTACCTTTGTTTTTTGCTGTCGCTATATTCAAGTACTGATAAGGATTGCCCCAGGGATCTTCGGCAGGCGCTCCAGTTAGTTCAGCAAGCAATTCCGGATGCTTAAAATTACTTGTATAGTAGCGTTGAATGATTAGCTCAAAATGATGAATATCGTTGATAGCATCCTGAGTTCTCAGCCCGTTAATGTAGTTTGAATACGTGGGTATAGCCAAGGCAGCAAGTGTCGCGGCTATTGCTAGCGCGATGAGAAGTTCAACCAAGGTGAACGCCGTTTGGTTGGCCGGAACCATTGGCCGGCCTCTGCAGCACTGAATAGGTACTAGGAGGAAGTGGCAACTCATTTGTCGTGACCGATCGCTGGAAGTACGTTCAAACTGCACCTCAAATTTTGAGGTGTCCTGAACGCTCAAAGCAAGAGGATACGGTTTTTTTGTAATAGAATAACCACGCAAACGTAATTTTTCTGTAATATTTTGTAACAGCTTGTAACAGAGTGATGAGTCTAAATCAGTACAATGCCTTCACTTTTGCGAGTAATAGTGTGCTTATCATGGAACGTCGCACAGTGCTGTCCTGATTACAAAATTCATTATCGACTACGATTGGAAATCCTCTCAACAGCGCTTCTTATGCTGCAATAGTCTTCAATAGTTTCAATAGGCAAGGGCATGCAACCAACGCAGCCATCTGTTGGCATAATTTGTTGGATATTTGACATTGCTGCCACTTTTTCACCCGTTAGGCTGAGAGTAACTTAAACGCTAACGGGGGTTACCATGCCTACACTCTCAAGCCGATGGCCGACCAAGCGTATCGCCCTACTGGCCTTTCCAGGTGCGAACAGCTTGGACGTGGTAGGTCCACTCCAGGTCTTTGCCTCTGCCAGCCGTTATATGCGGCTGTATATGGCGGCAGATGATCCCGCACCGCGAATCGCTTATGTCACTGAGATCGTGGGTCCGCAAGCCGGGCCGATAGAGATGTCCGCCGGCTTCGATATGGTCGCGCGCCGGGGCATCAAACACGTGTCTACCGGGGTCGATACCCTGCTGGTCGCCGGTGGCGACGGTGCAGCTGCAGTGGCTGAGAATGTGCAGATATTGGCTTGGTTGCGCCACATGACGTCACGGGTACGCCGAATCGGTTCAATCTGTACCGGCGCGTTCATCTTAGCCGCCGCTGGATTGCTTGACGGTCGCCGTGCCACCACCCATTGGCGGCAATGCAGCAATCTAGCTGCGTCATACCCGGCAATAACGGTCGAGCCCGATGCGCTCCATGTACGTGATGGACCCTGTTACACCTCTGCTGGGGTGACAGCGGGAATGGATTTGGCTTTAGCTTTATTAGAGGAAGATTGCGGACGGGGCATCGCCCTGGCAACTGCCCGTGAAATCGTCGCTTTTCTGAAGCGACCGGGTGGCCAATCCCAGTTCAGCGCGCATCTGAAAGCGCAAGTTACCGAAAAGAGGCCGTTATACGGCTTACAGGAATGGATTCTGAATAATTTATCCGAGGATTTGTCAGTCGAAATTCTCGCCGAGCGAGCCGTCATGAGCCCGCGTAATTTTGCCCGAGTTTTCGCCCGGGAAACCGGCACGACACCGGCGAAATTCGTTGAACATGCCCGCTTGGATGCCGCCCGGCGTATTCTTGAAGACAGCGCCGCACCGTTGACAGCGATCGCCGAACGCTGTGGCTTTGGCCATCCCGAGAACCTACGCCGTGCCTTTCAACGTCATCTCAACGTGGCACCACAGGACTATCGGCAGCGCTTCCGAACCGTGCCGATAACGGTTAACGCCTAAGGAGAATGGATCATGTCGCTATTGCGTGAAGAACGGAACGTACTGCTGCTTTCGGCCTGTCAGGCGCTCTTTTGGAGTGCGCTAATGATCGGCATCACGATGTCCGGGCTGGTCGGCCAAATGCTGTCGGAACACAAAGCGCTTGCCACCTTGCCAGCCGGTATCCTCGCCCTCACCACCGTGCTGGTTACTCGTCCGGCATCGCTGCTCATGCAACGTTTTGGACGTCGGGCCGGGTTTCTCCTGGGCGCGTTGGCTGGGTTGATCGGTGGTTTGATTTGCGCCGGTGGCATCTTCTCCAGCAACTTCGTGGTGTTCTGTCTGGGTAATGGAATTCTCGGTCTGTATCAGGCCATCGGCCAATATTACCGGCTGGCCGCTACCGATTCGGTCGCTCCGGAACGCCGGGGCCGGGCCGTATCGACTGTCATGGCCGGCGGTATCGTCGCGGCACTGATAGCGCCGAGTCTGTCTATCTGGTCGAAAGATCTGTTCTTCCCAGCGCTGTTTGCCGGGTCATTTCTGCTCGTTTCGGCGTTGAGTATCATGTCGGTGGCGTTAATTGTCACTCTCGCTGAACAACACTCGATGCATGTCGAAGCAAACGCCGGAGGCCGACCCTTCAATGTGATCGCCCGTCAGCCGATTTTCATCGTCGCCATCATCAACGCGAGTGTAGCCCACGGAACGATGATTCTGGTCATGCTGGCCACACCACTCGCCATGGTAGCTTGCAGTCATCCGGTTGCCGATGCCGCTTCAGTGATTCAGTGGCATGTGTTAGGCATGTTCGTGCCGTCGTTTTTTCAGCGGCCAGCTGGTCGATCGCTGGGGCGCCGCCTGGTGCGGCCCCTACGGCAACACCTGGCCGCTCGAGCGGGCAGAGGGCGGCGACGTGGTCGTCGATCGCGGTGTGATCGCGGGCATCGACAACTATGGCAGCGAGGTCGACGTCGACGCGGTGACGGACTTGGGCGATCAAGTCTTGATGCCGGGGCT
>JAAUQA010000199.1 GCA_012032855.1 Candidatus Competibacteraceae bacterium | reverse complement strand
ATGCATGATGACTGCACCATCCTTTGCCGCCCGTGAGAAATTCGGTGCTGATCTGCGACATGAAGAAGTCAAAAGAGAACTCCGAACCATCAAGCCTTCCAAGGAGGAATTCCGCTGGAAGATGGTTATGCCCTGGACGGAGGGATTACTGTTCTATGACATGGCCCAACATTTCGCTGATACTGTTGCTCTCGCCTCCGGTGGTCGACTCGAAATACAACTTTTTCCGGCTGGTGCGCTGGTTGGTGCAATGGAAAGTTTTGACGCCGTTAGTAAGGGATCAGCCCAAATTGGCCACGACTGGCCCGGCTACTGGAAGGGCAAAAACGAAGCTTTACGTAGCGTTCGCCTCAGTGCCATTCGGCTTGGACACCGAAGGCTACAACATCTGGTTATATGAACGGGGTGGCCTGGAAATGATGCAGGAGCTCTACGGCCGCTATAACTTGTACGCCCTGCCTTGCGGCAACGGCGGTCAGGAAATGGGCCTGTTCTCCAATAAGAAAGCCGTCAAAATGGCTGATTTTGCGGGATTGCGCCTCCGTACTCCGGGTTGGTACATGGATATCATGAACAGCTTGGGTGCCAGCGTTTCGCCCCTCCCCGGTGGCGAAGTCTATCTGGCCCTGGAACGTGGCGTTATTGATGCCGCTGAATTCAGCGCTCCAGCCATCAACTACCCCATGGGTTTCGACGAAATCACTAAGTTCGTTATCGAGCCTGGCGCCCATCAACCTTCCGTGCAATTGGGCTGCTTCATCAATCAAGATGCCTGGAAAGAGCTGCCGGCTGACCTGCAATGGATCGTGGACACCGCCGCCAAGGAAACCCAACTGTGGTCCAACGCTTGGATTGAGAACCTTAATGTCGAGGCCATCAAACTGTTCCAGGAGAAGGTGGAATTCATCCGGATGGACGACGACACGCTGAATGCTTTTGCCAAACGTACCAAGGAATACTTAGAAGAACTCAAGGCCAAGGAGCCGGACGTAAAAAAAGTGATGGATTCACAAGAGCAGTTTAAAGTGGACTTCGCGCCGTGGCGTGAAATGCGCAGTGGTTTAGCGCCCTGGCCTATCGATGAATATATCGGTGGCAAACACTTGCAGTAATTCAATTAAGTTAACAGGGCGGGGGTTCGATTGAGCTCCCGCCTTTTCTTTCCCAGGGACGCCAAAGACAAGAAACGGAGAAGCCTGTTATGCTCAAACTCGCTGGTTTTATCGATGCTCTTAATGAGAATGTGGGCTACTTCAATGCCTTTCTCATTCTTCCATTGATCGGAGTTGTCGGCTTCGAAGTCCTGATGCGTTACGGTTTTAATGCCCCGACCATCTGGGCCTTTGAAGCGACCACGCTGATCTACGGCGTGCATTTCATGTTGGCGTTCGCTCACGCGCATAAATATAACGGCCACGTCGCTATCGATGTATTCGAAGCCAGATTGCCTAAGAAACCCCGCACTATCCTGCGAATTGTGGTTAATCTCGTGCTGTTTGTTCCCACGGTCGGACTGCTATCGATTTGGTCGGTGATCTATGCAGTCGACTCCTGGTTCAATTGGGAATTGGCTTCCACCTCTTGGGCGCCGCCCTTTTACCCCTTTAAGACAATTATGGCTATCGGTTTCATACTGCTCTTTTTGCAAGGTATCTCCAAACTGATACAAGATATTCACGCCCTTAAAGCACCTGTTGATGCCTCGGAGGCTGCGTCATGAGTCCGGAAACACTCGCCCTTCTCATGTTCGCTGTGTTGGTGATCCTCATCACCCTGGGACATCCTCTGGCGATTACGCTGGCAGCGGTCGCTACCTTATTCGGCTTGATCGACAATGGCTTCAACGTCCCCGCCTTACTCGACCTTTTCATCAACAACGCCTGGGGTATTTTCCAAAACTACGTATTGGTGGCAGTGCCGTTATTTATCTTTATGGCGCAGATTTTGGATCGCTCCAAGGTGTCTGAAGGCTTGTTCGACGCCTTGTATATCTCACTTGGAAAAGTGCGCGGCGGGCTGGGTATGGCGGTGATCGTGGTAAGTACCGTATTCGCGGCAACCACCGGCATTATTGGCGCTTCCGTGGTCGCGATGGGCCTGATGGCGGGACCGGCGTTGTTACGACGCGGCTATCATCGTGGTCTTGGGGCGGGCATAATTTGTTCCTCCGGCACCTTGGGCATTCTGATCCCCCCCAGCATCATGTTGGTCGTGTACGGCGGTTTGACCGGGTTAAAAGAGACTTCGGTCGGTAATCTGTTTGCCGGCGCTATTATCCCTGGACTTATCCTGGCCGGACTGTATCTGGCGTACGTCGGTATTGTGTGCGCTATTAAGCCCGAATTGGGGCCGCCCATACCCGCTGATGAAGATACTCATACGACCGGTCAAAAGACCATTATGATTCTCAAAAGCTTCGTGCCACCGTTCAGCTTGATTCTCATCGTCATGGGCACCATTCTGGCGGGTGTCGCAACCCCAACGGAAGCGGCAGCGCTGGGCGGTTTCGGGGCTTTGCTGTTGGCATTGATCAATAGAAAGCTGAACTGGGAGGTGATCACTCAGTCTTGTATTGCCACAGCGCGCACTACGGCGATGATTTTGCTGTTGTTCGTGGGCGGGAAGTTATTCAGCGTGGTCTTTCTGAGCATCGGCGGCGGTGATGCCGTGGCTGATTTCCTGCTGGGCATGGACGTGCATGAATACGTGGTCCTGGTCATCATGATGGTGGTGGTGTTCATCCTGGGCATGTTCATCGACTGGGCGGCGATATTGTTGGTAGTCGTGCCTATTTTTACACCCATCGCTTTAGATCTCGACTTCAATCCCTTATGGTTTGCGATGTTGATCTGTATCAACCTGCAAACCTCATTTTTGACCCCGCCGTTCGGCTATGCCTTGTTTTATTTCAAAGGGGTGGCACCGCCTGAATACACCATGATCGACATTTATAAAGGCATTCTTCCCTTTATATTCCTGCAGCTCGTGGGATTGTCCATTATGATCGCATTCCCTGGGGTGATCACGTGGTTGCCGTCGGTATTCTTTAGCGGCTAACGCCTAACGGAGACACGACTTATCGTGCTGTTTGTGAAGTGATTGTGGTAAGTTGGCAGCCGGGTCAGGAGCAGTTCTCTTGACCCGGTTTTTTTATGGGGGAGCCGCAGCAATCCGTGCCGATGGTGTTGAGTGTCAAGTTCTCGGAATCGGTACCAGCAAAACCGGGATGGAGGATTTAACCGTCACCTTGTGAGCGACCGAGCCGATAAACATCTCGCCTAATGCGGTGCGGCCGTGGGAACCCACCACGATCAGGTCCGCACTAACCCGCTTGGCCTCGTCCAAAATGACTTGGGCCGGCAATCCTTCGACGACCCGCATATCAGCTAACACCGTATGGGCATCGGCATGCAGTTTGTCCTTGAAAAAGACATCTAAGCGCCGATGCATCTCTTTGAGCGCACTTTCTTGGACCTCCTTACGCCGGTTTTCCTGGACATCAGCTGACACATAAATATCGACCAAAGAACGCGCGTAATCGCTCATGGGTTCGACGACATGAACGATATTGATTTTGGCGTTGAATTGCTTGGCTAGCGAGAACGCATGACTGAAAATCAGCGGCCCATGCTCACCTAGGTCAGTAGCATACAAAATGTTGCGAATGGTGTAATCCATCGATTTCTCCAAAGGTTGCTCTAGCGGGAGGAAACCATTTTCGATGTTAGTCCTACAGTGCTCATTTCCACAAGTGCTAACAGCCTCTAATCATCGGGAAACCGTAAAGTGCGGCAAAGATAGCCACGGAATTAGGGGTCGCACGCTGCGGAAACTGTCGCTACCATAGCATAGGTTGACATCTCAAAATCGTGGCTGGACGCTGTAACCCATACTGCCTTTGACGAACTGAAAAATGAAAGAAAAACAAAGAACTAGGTTGACTCCGACACGCCCCGAACAAGACTTATTCAGCGAATTAAACGTCAATGCCGACGGGCTCGTCCCTGCCATTGCCCAACAGCACGATACCGGCGAAGTGTTAATGATGGCCTGGATGAACCGAGAATCGTTGGAAGAAACCTTACGCACCGGACGGGTCTGTTATTGGTCCCGTTCGCGCCGTCGCTTGTGGCGTAAGGGCGAATCTTCAGGCCAAACCCAACGATTGATTGAGCTACGCATTGACTGTGATGGCGATACCCTGCTGGTGCTGGTTGAACAAACCGGACCGGCCTGTCATACGGGTCAACGCAGTTGTTTCTACCGCGCTGTCCGTGACGAACAAATCGTTACTCTCAGCGAGCCGTTGATTGACCCCGCGCAGCTTTACCAAAGTTGATTCGCCATTTATTTTCCAAATAATGCTATTTCGACAATTAATTTCAACAAAAAAGATTGAAAGCTATTCTTTTTTAAATAGTTTAATAAATCCTGTCGTACCGCCCACCGCGCCGGTGGTGGGTGTTTGCTATCTTGCCTTATTACTCAAGTAAGGCGCTACCGCCCAATAACGTATCGAGGAGACGAATTTGTGGAAGCAATCACCAATCTAGTCGGTCAACTCAATGGCATCGTCTGGGGACCACCCATGCTGGTGTTGATTTTAGGCACCGGTCTTTTCCTACAGGCGGGATTGGCCATCATGCCGATTCGCAAGCTCGGGTTCGGGTTCAGGCTGCTTTGGAAAGGGCGCAGGCCGCCCGAGGGGGGTGAGGGCGACATCAGTCCTTTCAACGCGTTGATGACTTCGTTATCCGCCACCATGGGACCGGCAATATCGCCGGTGTAGCCACCGCTATTGCTTTGGGTGGTCCCGGCGCTTTGTTTTGGATGTGGTGTACCGCCCTGGTGGGTATGGCGACTAAGTACGCCGAGGCGGTCTGCGCGGTCAAATACCGAGAAGTTGATGAAAATGGTGACCACGTCGGTGGTCCCATGTACTACATCAAAAACGGTCTGTCCTCGAAATGGTTTTGGCTGGCCCCTGCATTCGCCATCTTCGGCGGAATCGCCGGCTTTGGTATCGGCAATATGGTACAGGCCAACTCGGTTGCCGACGTCATGGATTCCACCTTCGGCATACCCAAGCTGATCACGGGGCTGGTTTTGATGGTGTTGGTCGGCGCGGTGATACTCGGCGGTATCCGCTGGATTGCTACCGTTGCCGGTAAACTGGTGCCTTTCATGGCCATCGCTTATGTACTCGGTGGCCTGGTTGTTTTGGCGATTAACGCTGCGGAAATTCCTGCTGCATTTGCATTGATTATTTCCAGTGCCTTCACCGGCCACGCTGCTACCGGTGGTTTTGCCGGTGCCGCCGTGTGGGCTGCGATCCGTTTCGGTGTTGCCCGCGGCGTCTTCTCTAACGAGGCCGGTTTAGGTAGCGCACCCATCGCCCATGCTGCTGCCAAGACCAAGGGCCCGGTCAATCAAGGCTTGATCGCCATGCTGGGGACTTTCATTGACACCATTATCGTGTGCAGTATCACGGGTCTGGCCATCGTGACATCAGGCGCCTGGACCAGCGGCGAAACCGGTGCGTCGCTAACCTCAATGGCGTTTGAAGGCGCCTTGCCGGGTGCCGGCAATTATATCGTCACGTTGGGGCTGGCAATTTTTGCCTTTACCACCATGATGGGCTGGAGCTTCTATGGCGAAAAGTGCGTCGAGTACTTGTTAGGTGTGAAAGCGATTATGCCGTTCCGCATCCTGTGGGCGCTTGCCCTACCTATTGGCGCTACGATTAAGCTGAGCTTTGTCTGGTTGCTGGCGGACACCTTGAACGCACTGATGGCGATTCCGAATTTAATCGCCTTGTTGTTGCTGAGCCCGGTTGTTTTCAAATTAACCCGCGAATTTTCGCTACCGACGGTGCCAGTGAGGAAGGGCGTTTCCACTTTAACCTGATAGTCTGTGCTAGTCATACCGGGGAAGGAACCCCGGTTTACCCATTATCCCCGCCCAGCCACTGTCCGGCGACTAATCTCCTCTTTCGACGCTCACCGAGTCTAAAGTAAACTCACCGGGTTCAACTGACGTGGAGAACTTAATGAGAGCCGTCGTTTGTAAACAATGGGGAATGCCGCCGGATAACCTGGCGCTGCAAGAACTCCCCAGCCCGAGTCCCGAAAAAGATCAGGTCGCTATTGCGGTACACGCTTGCGGTATTAACTTTGCCGACACGTTGATCGCCCAGGGTAAGTACCAGACTAAACCAGAACCCCCATTCTCGCCCGGCATGGAAGTGGCGGGTGACGTGTTAGCGTGCGGTCCGGAAGTCACAGCGGTGAAACCCGGCGACCGGGTCATGGCAGTCTTATCTTACGGCGGCTTTGCCGAAGAAGTCATCGCTCCCGCCGCTGCAGTCGTTCCCCTTGCCCACCAGCATGGATTTTTATTACGGCGGCCGGTTTTCCCGTGGCTTACGGCACTTCGCATCTAGCATTAACCCGGCGAGCCCATCTGCA
>JAAUQA010000198.1 GCA_012032855.1 Candidatus Competibacteraceae bacterium | reverse complement strand
GGGAAAATTCGACGAGTTCAGTGATCGTTCGAAAATCACCGCGCCCACCCGGTCACCGACGGCCAACGCCCGCCAAGCAGCCAACGCAGCCGCTTCGGCGACGGTGACCGATTTCATTCGTTCGCGGCTGCCGAAAAACAGTGATTGGCGCTGGTCGATCAATAACCAAACCGGCCGATCGCGCTCCTCGGTATAGACTCTGACATGAGGGACACCGGCGCGCGCGTCGCCTTCCAATCGACGTTGCGAATATCGTCGCCCGGCACGTAACTGCGCAGTTCCTCGAAATTCAGCCCACGTCCCCGTAGCCGCGACGCATAGCGGCCGTTGAGCAGGCTGTGGACTGGTTGGCGCGGCAGGAAGTTAAAGCCCTGCGCCTTAAACTGTAATCGCACCAAACCATCCAGATCGGCGTAGATTCTGGCATCGGTTGCCGGCTTCTGGGGTCTGGATCTAATCTGAGTGTATTGCATGGTGCTCAACGGAAAGAAAACTTCCCGGACCTCACGCGACAGCCACCTGCTGTAACAACTGATCGATCACGGCATTCGCCGACATGCCATCCGCGCTGGCTTCGTAGCTCAGCATCAGCCGGTGCCGCAGGCAGTCGTGGGCAATATCCCGCACATCGTCAGGCAGCACATGATCGCGACCCGCCAACCAGGCGCAGGCGCGGGAACATTTATCCAGGGCCAAGGCACCGCGCGGACTTGCGCCTACATGAATCCAGCGTTTCAGGTCATCGCTATACCGTTCGGGATAGCGAGTCGCGAAAATCAAATCAACCATATAACGCTCAATCACGTCACTGACCTTTACCCGGGCGATTTCCGCCCGCGCATCAAACACGGCTCGTTGTGGTATCGGGGATTCCGGCGCATGGCTTTCCTGCGGAGAGATGTCGGATGCTGTCAGCCCCAACTTGGCCTGCTCCTCGCCACGCACCAAGCGAATAATCTGAGCTTCCGCGACTTCATCGGGATAGTCGATATAAACATGCATCAGAAACCGATCCATCTGCGCTTCGGGCAGTGGATAGGTGCCTTCTTGTTCCACCGGATTCTGTGTCGCCATCACCATAAACAAATCCGGCATGGTGTGCGTGGTGCCGGCAACCGTTACTTGTCGTTCTTCCATCGCTTCCAGCAACGCCGCCTGTACTTTGGCGGGGGCTCGGTTGATTTCGTCGGCCAGCACGATATTGGCAAAGATGGGTCCCGCCTCGAAGCGGAACTGCGGCGTACCGGCTTCGGTATGCAGCATTTCGGTACCGGTCACATCGGCGGGCAACAGGTCGGGGGTAAACTGGATGCGCGAAAAATCCGCCGCCAAATGTTTCGCGAGGCTCTTTACCGCTCGGGTTTTCGCTAAACCGGGTAAACCTTCCAGCAGCAGGTTGCCGTTAGCCAGCAGGGCGATGAGCAGGCGCAAGATGATATGGTCTTGGCCGATAATGGATTGCGCGATGCGTTCCTGGAGTTGAGTGAGTTGTTGGCGGTTATCCATATTGGCGACTCCCTGAATGGACATAAGGTGCGGGTGATCGCACCCCAACGGTTGATGAGGCAACCGCCGGAGTTTAGACCCTCCTTAGGATGAAAAAGGCGGCACCCCGAGCCGGGGTGCCAAGGCAGGCTATTGGCCGTTACTGCGCCCCACCCGGGGTCAACATCTTACCCATGACTTCTTCCAGCGAGAAGCTCGCAGCCTTCTGGCGTGGTGGAAATTCCTGGAAGGTTTCCAGGAACTGGCCCACATAAGCTTGCGCAGGCACCAACAAGTAGGCCCGATCTATCAACCAGTCGAAGTAGGTGTTGGAGGTGAGAGGCGCCCGTTCGTAGGGGTCACGGCGCAGATTGAAGATGAGCGGCACGCGCAGTTCCACGAAGGGCTCCATCCACACCCTAAACGTACCTTGCGTTTTCTGCTCCATAAACACCATCTTCCAATCGTTATAGCGTAACGCGGTCAGATCGCCGTCATCCGAGAAGTAGAAAATTTCCTTGCGCGGGCCTGCTTCCGCTTCGCCGGTGAGATAGGGCAGGAAATTATAGCCGTCGAGATGGACCTTATAGGTGCGTCCGATGGCTTCGACGCCGCCCGTTTTGAGCTTCTCTTTAATATCAGACTCGCCGGCAGCAGCCAGGAAGGTGGGTAACCAATCCATGTGGTGCATGATGGCATTGGACCAACTGCCGGGTTCGATCTTGCCCGGCCACCGCACCATGGAGGGCACCCGCCAGCCTCCTTCCCAATTGGTGTTCTTCTCGCCCCGGAACGGAGTCGCTGCGGCATCCGGCCACGTATTGTAGTGCGGGCCGTTATCGGTGGAATAGAAAACGATGGTATTGTCGACAATGCCCAGGTCATCTATGACTTTGAGGAATTTGCCGATGTGCCGGTCGTGTTCGACCATGCCGTCGGAGTATTCATCTTGGCCGGAGATACCACGCAATTCGGGTTTGACATGGGTGCGGAAGTGCATACGGGTGCCGCTCCACCAAACGAACCAAGGTTTGCCGGCTTTCTGCTGGCGTTGGATGAAGTCGATAGCGGCGTCGGAGGTCTCGTCATCCACGGTTTCCATGCGCTTCTTGGTGAGCGGGCCGGTGTCCTCGATCTTGCCGTCGGCAGTGGATTTGATTACCCGCGCGGGCCGAATTTTTTCCTGAATTCGGGATTTTTCGGGTAGTCCTCGTTCTCCGGTTCTTCTTCTGCATTCAAGTGGTATAGGTTGCCGAAGAATTCGTCGAAGCCGTGATTGGTGGGTAGATGCTCGTCCTTATCGCCCAAATGATTCTTGCCGAATTGGCCGGTTGCATACCCTTGAGCCTTGAGGAGACCTGCAATGGTTGGGTCTTGTTCCTGCATGCCCAGTTCAGCGCCGGGCAACCCGACCTTAGAGAGACCGGTGCGGAACACACTTTGACCCATGATGAAAGAGGCACGTCCGGCGGTACAGGATTGTTCGCCATAATAGTCGGTGAAGGCCATCCCCTCATTGGCGATGCGGTCGATATTCGGGGTTTGATAGCCCATTAAGCCGTGGGTGTAATGACTGATATTGGACTGGCCGATATCGTCGCCCCAAATAACTAGGATATTGGGTTTGTCTGCTGCGAATGCTGCTGTTCCGGCTAAGATAAGCAGCCCAGTGATTAATGGTCTGGTTAACCAATTGAATAAGTGTAAATGCATAATTCCTTCTTGCTCCTTTTAGCTGACTTTGTTGGGTAATATTGACACAAGTCAATGTATAGGGTAGGTGATGATTAGAAAACTGCAATAAGAGTATGGATACTATTTTACAAACCTAATCGCTTGAATGGGACTAGCCAATTTATGCCTTGCTAGTTTTCGCAGTTTTTCATGACGCCGTTATGACAGTCTTTCTCTCCACTGCATTAGCGCTACCGATAACAAGAACACATCATGTTTCGCTGGAGCAGGCGAAATCCAAACGCTGGAACTGAAGCTGAGTTAAGACCCACTGGCCGAAGGGCGACGCACCACAAACGAACATTCTCCATTTGCATTGCCTCAATCAGGCGCATCTGCATCCTGTTTCAATAAACTGTTCCAGTCATCATAGGCCGCCCAAGCACCGCAATCGTGCTCTGGCACAATGCTTGCTGCACCCAAAAGTGTCGAGGGGTCAATGACGGTCGCCGCATTGTCCCAGAGATTTAAAGACGACTAGGGTTCCGATCCGCTTGCGGATGACTGGTCCGAGGGTTGTCGGCCTCCAACAGGCTACACGGCGGGATAAAAGCCCGGGAGACCTACGGGCCTCTCGCGCCTTTAATTCGTCAGCCTCGGAGGATTACCCGCATGTGGCCGTCCCGCACACTGTTTTCTCGTCGTTCGTTCATCTTCCTGTCCCTTCTCATTGGTTTATGTTTCTCTCTCAATCTTCACGCCGCCGTCAAGGTCGGGGTCAGCGACTGGCCGGGCTGGGTGGCCTGGTATATTGCCGAACAACAAGGCTTTTTCAAGAAACATGGCGCTGAAGTCGAACTGGTCTGGTTTCCCAATTACACCGATTCGATTCAAGCCCTGTCCGCCGGGCAGCTTGACGCCAATTCGCAAACCTGGAGCGATAGCATGGCCCCGCTCGGCGCGGGCATTCCGCTCAAAGTCATTCTGATCAACGACAACTCCGCCGGCAACGACGCCGTCATGGTCAAGCCGGAAATTAAATCCTTCGATGATCTCAAGGGCAAAAACATCGCCCTGGAATCCTACAGCATCTCCCATTTCGTGTTGGTCACGGCGCTGGATCGTAACGGCTTGTCTCCCGCCGATGTCAATGTGCTTAACCTTTCTGCGGGCGATGCGGCGGCGGCTTTCCTGGGCGGCCGGGTCGATGCGGCGGTGGTCTGGAACCCTTGGGTGAATCAGATTCAAACCAGCGGCAAGGGTCATGCTCTGTTCACTTCCAAGGACATGCCGGGTTTGATTCCCGACGCCCTGGTGGCGCAGGAGAAAGCCTTGCAGGACGAAACCAAACGCAAGGACTTTCTGGGCATGATCAAAGCCTGGTACGACACCGTGGACTATATCCAGGCATCGCCGGAAGAAGCCGCGCAGATCATGGCCAAGGTGGTCGGTCTCGATCCCAAGGAATACGCGGTATTCCTGCCCGGCACCCGGTTCTTCGGGCAAGCGGAAAATTTGGAAGCGTTCGGCGATAACGCCGACGATACAAAAACTCTATTAGGCGCAGCGCCGGTGATCGTCAAGTTCTTGCAAGACAACGAACTGATTGAGGGTGACGTCGATCCGGCCAAGGGCATCGACGGTTCCTTGGTGAAAGCAGTCGCCGGCGAGTAACGCATGGCTGCCGTTCAGCCTTTCGCCGACGAACCGCTGGCCGTCGCAGCGTCACCTGCCATTGCCAAACCGTCAAAACGGAATACCTTTTGGGCCATCCGGGGTCGGCTGGAGCGGAAAACCTATTTGCTGATCGCACTGTTGGGTTTTCTACTGTTCATCGCCGGTTGGTGGGCCATGGCGGCTAGCGGCTGGGTGAACAGCGTTTTCCTGCCGACCCCGCCCGAAGTCGCCCAGCGCTTCCAAACCTGGTTGCTGGAAGACAATCTGCTGGGCGATATGGGGATCAGCGTCTATCGGGTCACGATGGGTTTTCTCACTGCCGCGTTGATGGCTATTCCGTTGGGGTTGTTCATCGGCACTTACCGACCGGTGCAGGCGTTTTTCGAACCGATGATCGAATTCTCCCGTTATCTGCCGGCGGTCGCCTTCGTGCCGCTGGTGCTGTTGTGGGTCGGCATCGGGGAAGGTTCGAAAATCACCGTGATCTGGATCGGCACTTTTTTTCAAATGGTGTTGATGATTTCCGAGGACGTGCGCCGGGTGCCCAGTGCGCAAATCGAAGCGGCGCAGACCTTGGGCGCGACCAACGGCGAGACGGTTCATCTGGTGATTTTCAAATCGGCGCTGCCCGGCATCGTGGATACCTTGCGCGTCACCCTAGGCTGGGCCTGGACTTATCTGGTGGTAGCGGAGCTGGTCGCGTCCAATTCGGGACTGGGCTATGTGATTCTGAAAGCGCAACGGTTTTTGCAAACTGATAAGATTTTCGTCGGCATTTTGGTGATCGGCGTGCTGGGTTTGATCATGGATCAGACCTTCCGCTTGATTCATCGCAAAGCCTTCCCCTGGCTGTATTTACGCGCCTGATGGATTCGTCTCACTCATGACCACACCCAAAATCGAAGTCCGCGATGTCGGCAAGATTTTCCCCCTGAAAAAGGAAACCCGGGTTGCCTTGGATCGTATCGATCTGATGGTGCAAGCCAATGAGTTTGTGGCGTTGGTGGGCGCTTCCGGGTGCGGTAAATCCACTTTGTTGCGCATCGTCGGTGGTTTGGAAACCGCCAGCAGCGGCGAGGTGCGGGTCAACGGCCAATTCGTCTCCGGTCCGGGCGCGGATCGGGCGATGGTGTTTCAAGATTACAGCCTCTATCCCTGGCTGACGGTGCTGGAAAACATCCGCTTCAGCCGGCAATTGCGCACCCATCGTGAAGACATGCGGGTCAGCGTGGTGAAGACTGCGTTGGAGCGGTCTTATGCCTTGCTGGAAGTGATGGGCTTAACTCAGGTCAAGGATGCCTATCCGAACCAATTGTCCGGCGGTATGCGACAGCGGGTGGCCATCGCCCGCGCGCTGCTGTCCCGCCCGGAAGTGCTGCTGATGGACGAGCCGTTCGGCGCATTGGACGCGCAGACCCGCGAAGTGATGCACGATTTGATTCTGCATTTGTACAAGCTTGAACACAGCACCGTGCTGTTCGTCACCCACGACGTCGAAGAGGCGATCTATTTAGCGGGACGGGTAGTGGTATTGGCCCCGCATCCCGGCCGGATCGACAGCATCCACAATGTCCCGTTACCGGAATCTCAACAACGAACTTTGGATATGAAAATGGCGCCCGAATTTCTGGCG
>JAAUQA010000197.1 GCA_012032855.1 Candidatus Competibacteraceae bacterium | reverse complement strand
CGGTAATCCTTCCCATGTTTGGCCTGAATGCCGGCAATATGCGCTTGGCGGGTTTCCCGATCTGTGCGGGCTGTGGCTTGCAGTTGTTGCCAGGCCCCGTTGAGGTCCACTGGGTCCACGGTATCTGCCTGCAACAAAGGACCAAGGTCGGCTTTGAGTGTCTTTAGTGCTGAAACCCCCTCGGGGACGCCTTTCGGAAAGCGTGCCACGTTAGTAAAAGCTACCTGACCGTATACAGGAACCCCTGGCACGAGGGCTTTCACCGCCTGCGTATGCAAGTAGTTCTGTCGCAGCGGATTGCCGAACTTAAAGCTCTTTCTGCCAACGCGCTGGGTCCAGGTTTTATCCTTCGGTTGACCGAAGATGTTGCCCTTGGTAGTTCTTGGTTTCAACCACGAGCAGACCAACCGGGATTAGGACCACATGATCGAGTTGCGTGAGTCCGCCCTGGCCATCGAGGATGATGACGTCTTGCAGAGCGTCTTGGCCCAGGCGATCCAGTACTCGGGCTACTGCTCGTTCTCCGGCCATCCCTTTGAACCAAGCGGAGAACAGCAACTTGAGGCCCGCCAGCGTGAAGAGCGCCGGAAAAACCCAGAGCAGCGGTTGGATGATCGCTGCGAAGATGGGCTGGAAAGGGTTTGGGTCGGTCATTGTTAGTCCGCCTTCAACACTGCACTGCCCTTCGATCTATCCAGGTTCAACGCCAGCAACCGCCCCAATATGTCATCATCCGCTATATCAGTAGGCCAGCCATAGGCAGCCGCTACGGCAGTATCCAGCTCACGATGAGCATTGGCCAGCCACGCCGGGCGTTCATTATATAAGTTGGTCAACGTGCGTTTTTTAAGCAGTACGGCGGCTTGATCATCCACTGGCAGGAGGCGATCCGGGTAACCGGGGCACAACTTCCGGCACGCACTTCGACCCATTCCGGTGGATTCAACCAATTGTTGCGCGAACTCGTTCAAGCGCCGCGCGGCTTCGGCAATCGCTTGAGCATGGGGATCGTTGGCGTAATCGCTGGCGGGTATGCTTGGCGTCAAGCCTTCCGGGAAGGGGAAGGTTTCAAAGCAGCGTGTTGTGTTGTAAACCGGATCATTGCCTACCCCCAATCTGCCGCCTGATGCTAATGCCCAAACCACATGGAAATGGGAAGAGAGGATACCGAAAGTTTCGTCGTCATCACGGACGATGACTGCTAGCTTATGCTCTGGCGCTACACTTACAGGTAACCAAACAAAAAACCGATGTTTGGCGGTTTCTGGTGTTGCAATGTAACGCGACAAACTTGTTAATTTTGCCCGCAATTCAGGCCGAGGGCGGCCATGCCGCCACCAGTATTTAACCCGTGATATTTCTCGGTTACTCATCCGTACAGGCTTCACTTGCTCTAGCACATGAGAAAAGGGAGCTTCGAATAACTCCGCTTCAGCTTCAGTCAAATGAGTTCCGAAGTCGATAACCCAACGCCCCTTCCAGCCCTTGGTAATATACGACGCCATTCCAGATCGGGCGCAGCACTTCGCTGTTGGGCTGTCCATGGGGATTTGGCTGACATAACCACCAGCGGGCCGTGTCGCTATCCACCGCAAACGACCCCGCTAAACACAAACCGAAAAACGAGTATCCAACATTCTCGGACAAGGTTTGGGCTTGGGTCAGATCGAGATCGCCATCATTCTCACACGCGCCCGTCAGGTTCGGATAAATCTCACCGCTCGATTGACCGTCTAGGATCACGGGTTGACCATGATCGTGTCCGCCAAAGCAAACAAGTGACACGCGCACCGCCGCGCCTTCATTGACCCATTCCTGATCGGACACGCGTGGAAAATGTGCCCTGTTTGACGAATCCGCTCAAGAACCTGTCGGTTGCGTTTCTGGCGAATCGAGTTCGTAGCTACCAAACCCACCCGTTTAGCTTGATTTGCTTCAATGAGAGCACGGGCCTTTTCAAACCAATAGGTCACGAGATCAGCACCACCCGGTACACGTCCCTCAAAAACATGACGCAACGTGCTGGTGTACTCTTGTCCCAACACAGAAATCATCTTCTTGTCGCCCAAAAACGGCGGATTACCGACAATAACATCAGCTGCCGGCCAATCGGCCTCGCTGCCATCCGGGTTCAACAGCGCATCCCGGCAAGCGATTTGGTCCAAGGGTTTCAACACCGGCTGATCGCTCAGGTTATAACCATGCCCCAGCATCCACTGGATTTCGCCGATCCAGACCGTGACCCTCGCCAGTTCTGCCGCGTAAGGATTGATTTCGATACCCAGCACCGCTTCCGGTCCCACCGCCGGAAAGCTGCGTTGCAGGCCCAGTTGTTCCGCTTCGAGCATGACTTGATGCTCCAAATCCTTGAGAGTTTGCAGGGCGACATACAGAAAATTGCCCGAACCGCACGCGGGGTCCAACACGCGGAATGTGTGCAACCGCTCCAGAAAGGTTTGCAACGCGGCTTCCGCTGTCCGCTGCGCTTTGGTCCGAACGCCTCTGGCTTTTGCCAAAGCCTGCTCGATACGCACCTTAACAGCTTGCCACTCGGCTAACAGAGGCTCACGAATGACCGGATCGATCAAGCGCAAAATGGAACCCTTATCGGTATAGTGCGCGCCAAGTTGACTGCGTTTATCAGGGTCGAGACCCGTTCGAACAAAGAACCGAAAATGGCCGGTTCGATGTTGCTCCAATCCAGCAGCGCGGCTTGATGAGCGATACTAATCTCCTCTGCCTCTAACGCAATGACCTCATCATCGGCGAACAAACCACCGTTAAACCAAGCAATACGTTCCACACCGAAAAATACCGCCCTGCACCATGGCGCTGAATAAGCCTTGAGCCATCGGCGCAAACTGCTCGGGGCGCTGCAAATTGGCGGCGAGCAAGCGGGTAAACAGGTCCCGTGGCAACACCCCAATATCTTCGGCAAACATGCAAAACAGTAGCTTAGTCACGAAATGCGCCACGCGTTGCGGGGCAAATCCCCGCTGACGCAAGCGTTGCGCGAGCGTAGCGAATTTCTCAGCGGCCTCGGCTGTCACCACTTCCGTGGTGCGTTCCGGGCGTAACCGGTCGGGTTCGCTGAACGCCCATTTCAATAAGCGTAACCGCTGAGGATCGGCCAATGCCTCCAACGGCAGGGTGTGGATTTGATGAATAGTGTTGGTGAAGTGGGTATGGATAATGATCGTTTCCAGATCGCAAACGATCAACAAAGGCGGATTCTCCAATGCCAGCGCGTATTGCTGGAGTTGCTTCAAGGCGGCCTGCAAATCCCGATGCTTGCCCTTGTATTCCCATGCGAAGCAATGGCGTTTCCAAACATCCGCCCAGCCATCACCGCCACCGGTCTTCTTTGCTCCCTTCTCGAAGGCGTACCAAACACCCCGCGGGTCGGCCTCGGCAGGTGTAGGCTCGCCCAGCAGCCGGCACAAATCAATGAAATGTTCCTGCGCGGCGGATCGTTCCTTGAGGTTGGCCGCTTGCCATTTTGTGATGAAGGTTTGTGGGGTGATCGGTTCGAAGCCTCTGCGGATGTCCATTACACTAGCCAATCTTCGAGCAGAAGGTCAGGCACCCGAGTAAATTCGCGGGTGTTATGAGTGACAACCACCAGTCCATATGCGCGAGCGATGGCAGCGATTTGCAAGTCGTAGGGACCAATTGGTTTGCCTTGGCGGGCCAGAGTTGCACGAATTTCACCGCAAAGCAGAGCGGCCTCGCTGGATAACGGCAGGCTAGGCAACCAGGACAGCAGTTTTAACAGGCGTTGCCGGTTAGCCTCCAGGTTGCTGCTGTGATAGACACCGAACCACAATTCCGCCTCGACCGGCGTACACAATCGCAGTTGATTCCGCCCTACCCGGCGAATCTGCGCGATCACGCCGGCGTTATTTTTCAATAGCGCGATGACGGTGTTGGTATCCAACAGATAAGGCATCAGTCCAGCGTCTCGCGAAGAACATCCTTGCCCAAATCGATTTCGGAGATGTCATCGGGAAAATCATCGCCTAGGGTTCCTGCTACCGCCGCTAGAAATGCTTCAGTATCGTCAGAGGCTGGTCCGACGCCGTAACGTTTCTCCAAGTCTTGAATGAATGCCAAGACTTCAAGGGCTGCCGGTTCTGGTAATTTAAGACTATGGGTGTAAATAGTTTCAGCTAGGGTCATCGGTAGTCTCCTTGACGAGGGCATAAAGCACGCGCGCTGATAATAAGACTAATCCATATTTTCCTGACAGGGTATTCAATAAACTCAAACCAATTCCCTCAATCCCCCGCCAACCCCTGCCGCAAGCGGGCCACATTAAGCCCGCGCGTCAACCCCCACAGCCGGGCCACCTCATCCTCGCAAGGTCCACATGCCGGATCACCATTAAAGAACGGGCCGGACGTGCGATCCGTTGAGTCCGCGGCCAGCCGATCCAAGACGGGTCGCCAAGCCCGTGCCTGGGCCTCCGGCATCCAGCCGGCCAGCAGGTCAACCAGGTACCCCGCACGCTGGCGGGCAAGACCCTGGAAAGCCGATAGATCGGGTTGCCAGCCACTAAGCAATGCCTGCGCTACGGGAAACAGCAGTTCCTCGAAATCGCGGTATGATGCCACTGCTTCGTTATGGCATACCATTTCCAGCAAGTGCTCCAGCTCAGTATTTAGACACATACAGGATGAGCGGGCGTTCAGTCACGGACTAGGAAAATTGCCTAAAGTTGGGCGATTAGAAAGATCGCGCGAAATAACCTTTAATATCGGTAATTCTCGCACGTCACCGGCGGCCCTAATCAGGGTTTCTTTGTCCTTATGTGCAAGCGAATCCAGATCACCCCCTTTAAAATAAACCAATGCTTTAAGGCATTCGCTTGGCTGAAAGCTGTGGCCAAACATTGTGCGGGTCGCCGCAAGCCCAATTTCAAGACTGACTCCGGCTCTGATCAAGGCCGCAATGTCCTGGTAATCCTTGGCTTCGACACGCTGGAGTAACACTTTGAGCTTGGTTGCCATGAGGTCATCCATTGAAGCGACCTGCAATACATGGTCTTGAGTTAGGTCCGGCGTGCCAACGCGGCCAAAGCTAATTGCACCGAACAACGAAACCTTGACTGAATGGTTGGCGTTATTGGCATAGGGAACCTTGACCGTAAGTGTGTCAGGCTGATCTTGCAAAACATCAGCTATTGCAAGACAAGGGCAAGCAGTTCGGATGGCACGCTTATTCAGAGGTTGATCGGTGAAAAATCAAAATCTACGGATGATCGATGTCCCAGCCGCAACGCGATTGCCGTGCCACCGTAAAGTACAAAGCCTAATTGCGTAATGGGTCGCAATGAAGGCCAAAGCCACTGTTGCGGTTCCGGCAATATCTCCAAATGGGTTTGGAAGGTTTGATTCATTCAAGGCGCCGTTCTGGCAATGGGGGTATAGCCTCGTCCGGTTGCGTGAGACCCAACCGATAATGCCAGTACGCCCACGAACGTTCATTGAATTGACCGATTTCAGCATGGGTTAGCACCTGCCGCAGTTCATCCTCTCCGACTTGATCGACCAGCGCCAACACATCGTCATAGTCACCCATGTTCATGACCTGTGCGATTACTCTTTCCGGCTGGCGTAAGGCATCGTCTGGTGATTTCCACCAGACGTATTGCTGGGCAAGCCGCCTTAACAAATGCCGTGTTGCAGAATCCATAACCACCTCGTATCAGGGCTGCGGAGCACCAGGGATGGGTCCATGAACTGAGGTTGGATTAAGCACATTGATCAGGTTCACCGCGTCGTTAAGGTTATACTGAATCCACCGGGTGTCCCCGACATAATACGCCAATGCCTCGGTGGCCCGCTGTTCTAAGGCCGGCCCCGACAGCAGTTTCCGGCTGGCCAAGGCCGCGATGTCCTGCCGATCCTGATCCTGAAAACGCGCCAGCTTGCTGACAGCGAGATCAACGGGTGAGAGGACGGCCAACACCAACGGGTGACCGGACACGGGACCCAACACTACGGCGTCCTGCTCAAAATCGGGGTGCATCAATGCGATCTCGGAAAAATAGTTGTAATCGTAGACCACCTGCCGGGAAACATCGCCCTCATCGGTATAGCGGATGACCAAGTCCTGTGGTAGCAATAGCCGCTGGGAGAAAATGGCTTCTACATCATTTGACACCCGCGTTCTGGTAAGGACATGCACGGCTGCTCCACCCACCAAAACAGCCCGTACCGGTTCCGGTAACGTGGCGGGTAGCACCGCGCCGATCCGTTCAAACAAGCGAAGCACAGCCCGCAGATAAGGGGTATCCCAAGGCGGCGACGCGCCGGGTGTCATCCCGTGGGTCCCATCGGCATAGTGACCACGTCGCGTTTAGGAAACGTGGCTTGAAAGGGATTCAACGTATCGCACGGTTGCGCCAATTCCTCAGCCGTCGGTAGCCGAAACACCTGCTTAGCCAAGGTCGGGCGCTATGCCGTAATCGACTTGTATG
>JAAUQA010000196.1 GCA_012032855.1 Candidatus Competibacteraceae bacterium | reverse complement strand
ATTGCGCGCCATTCTGCGATCTGCCCGGAATGGTAAAGTGAGCGTGATGTTTCCCATGATCTCCACCCTCGTCGATTTACGCACCGCCAAGGCTATTCTGGAGGAGGAATGCAACCGTCTGGGCTGCCAGCCCATCCCGGTAGGTATCATGGTGGAAGTGCCCGCCGTAGCGGTGATGGCTTCACAATTCGCTAAAGAGGTGGATTTCTTCTCCATCGGCACCAATGATTTGACGCAGTACACCTTGGCCATGGATCGTGGCCATCCCAAGCTGGCCCCTTCCGTCGATGGGCTTAACCCGAGCATTTTGCAGTTGATCGCCTCCACGGTCGAGGCCGCTCACCACTACCGCCTCTGGGTCGGCGTGTGCGGCGGTATCGCCAGCGACCCCCAGGCTGTGCCGGTCCTATTGGGTTTGGGGGTCGATGAACTGAGCGTCAGCGTGCCCACCATTCCCAGCATCAAAGCGCAGATCAGAACCCTGGGGCTGGCCGAGTGCTGTGATCTGGCCCATACGGCTTTGAGCAAAGACGTTGCCGCCGAAGTCAGGGCGTTGTATCCCGATCCGTTAGTCGAACCCGATGATGTCGACGATAGCGTTGATTCAACTAACGCACCCTGAGCAACAGCCTGTTTCCTGGAGCAAGCCATGAGTAGTTGGAAAGACAGTGTGTTCGCCAATCTGCAACGCCTAGGCAAGGCGCTGATGCTGCCGGTCGCGGTGCTGCCGGCGGCGGGAATTCTGTTAGGGGTAGGCGCCGCTGAGTTCAGCTGGTTACCCGCTATCGTGTCGCAAACTATGGAACAGGCTGGCGGGGCGATCTTCGGGAATCTCCCCATTATCTTTGCCGTGGGTGTGGCTTTAGGGTACACCGATAATGATGGCGTCTCGGCGTTGGCGGCGGTAGTCGGCTACGTGGTACTCCTGGCGACCATGGGGGTGACCGCTGCTGCTCTGGGTTTCGAGATCAACCCCATCATGGGCATCAATTCAGTAGATACAGGTGTGTTCGGCGGGATTTTGATCGGTGGCATCGCCGGAGCGTTATTCAACCGCTATTACCGCATCGAACTACCCACCTATCTGGGGTTTTTCGCGGGTAAACGTTTCGTTCCCATCGCTACCGCTTTCGCCGCCATAGCGCTAGGGGTTTACTGAGCTGCATTTGGCCACCCATCGGTCGCGGTATCGATGTATTTTCCGCCTGGGCGTCCACGGGCAGTCCGCAAACCGCTTTTTCCGCCTACGGTTTCATTGAACGGTTACTGATTCCCTTTGGGCTACATCATATCTGGAACGTGCCTTTCTTTTTCGAGGTCGGGCAATACACCGATCCCGCTTCGGGCGAAATAATCCGCGGTGAAGTGCACCGCTATATCGCCGGTGATCCTACCGCCGGTAATATGGCGGGTGGGTATCTATTCAAGATGTGGGGCTTGCCTGCCGCCGCCATTGCCATGTGGCACTGTGCCCGGCCGGAAAACAAGACCAAGATTGCCGGTATCATGCTGTCGGCCGCGCTGACTTCTTTCTTGACCGGCATCACCGAGCCGATCGAGTTTTCCTTTCTTTTCGTCGCTCCGGTGCTCTATCTGATTCATGCGGTATTGGCTGCGCTGGCGTATTTCACCTGCATTGAACTCACCATTAAGCACGGCATGACCTTTTCTCATGGCATGATTGACTATGTCGTGCTATTTCCGCAGTCCAGTAATGCACTGTGGTTCTTTGTGCTGGGGCCGCTATGGGCGTTGCTGTATTACACGGTGTTTCGCGTCGCCATTCAAAAATTCAACCTGATGACGCCGGGCCGGGAGAAAGAAGAGGTCTCGCTTGCCGATGTGCATGAAGACGTGGCGCGCGATTTTACCAAACAATTGGTGCTGGCATTCGGTGGCAAAAGCAATATAAAGACACTAGACGCTTGCATCACGCGGCTGCGGGTCAGTGTTCACGACATCAGCAAGACTAGTCAGGAAAAACTAAAAGCTTTGGGTGCGGCCGGTGTCGTGGTTGTCGGCAACGGCGTGCAGGCTATTTTCGGTATCCGTTCGGAAAATCTCAAAACGGATATGGAGATCTATTTGAAATCTGCCGGTGCGGAAGCCGATGTAGTCGAAGCACCTTCGCCGGTGACGGTCCCCCCGGCTGGCATTGTTTCCAAGCTGCGCGATCCCGAAGCTGCGCAGAAAGCTAAAGCCTTTATCCAGGCCTTGGGCGGGGCAGCGAATATTCAGCGGGTCGACGCCTGTGCCGAAACCCGTTTAAGGTTAGTGCTCGAACAAGAAGCCGCCGTGGATGAAGCGGCACTGAGTGAGGTCGGCGTGCAAGGTGTAATGCGGCTGGCCAACCGCACCCTGCATGTGCTGGTCGGGCTCAATGCCGATCAGTATGCAGCGGAGATGCGAGGCCAGTTAGCTTCGGCTTATAAGCAATGAAGGCAATTTGCTGGGCTTTCTTCGATCTTACTTGAAGGCGAGTAAGGAAAACGAGCCTCGAAAACAAGAGATTCTCTCTCGGGGGCAAATACTTGCCCCCTTCAACTTTTAGACGGAATATCCTAGCCAGATAAGCTTCCATCAATCGGCTGGGGTCACGCTTGAGTTTATTTTTCCAATCGCCCAGTTTTACCCGGCTTTGAATCAAGCCCCTCAATACTCCGACGTGTTGAGTCAGGCCTAAACTCGTCGCGCCAACCATCACATCGTCCTGAAACTCCAGGTTCAGATAGCGAAATTCGTCGGGATTACACAGTTCAACGGAATCACCGCCATCCACCCCCATCCATAACCCGAACGAACTGGAGATCAGACCCAAGGTATCCAGCACATTCATATTGAAACTGCCCTGAAATGCTGTATCGGCACCCGCCATATTGAGTGCTGCTAACCGGCCATGATCGCTGGCGGTCGGCTGAATGGCATGAACTTGATAACCACCAGTGGAAAAATCACGTCCTTCGGCCACGTCGCCTGCGGCGTAGATTTCAGGCACGTTGGTCCGCAGATGGTAATCCACCAATACCCCTTGTTCCAGTTCCACTTCACTGTGCTTGAGAAAATCGACATTGGGCTGTACACCGGCTGCCGAAATCACCAAATCCGCTTCCAACTTGTGTCCGTTATCCAACGTGACTTGCAAGTGTTGCGGGGTGGAGCTACTCAGCCCGACTGCCTCGGCTAGCCGATGCAGAGCTCCTGGTGCATGGCCAGCTTCGATAGCGTTGACGCGAGTCCCGGTATGCACTTTGACGCCTTTGGTTTCGCACCAGCGTCTGATCATGTTGCCCGCCGTCTGGTTCATCATGCGCGGCACCATGCGGTCACCCATCTCCACGACGGTCAGATCAACGCCCCGCTCGGCTAGCGACTCCAGAATAATACAACCGATGAAGCCCGCACCGATCAGCACTACTTTTGCCCCGGCTGAGCTAGGCGAAGGATGTGACGGGCGTCTTCCAATGTCCAGCAAGGATGAACGCCGGGCAAGTCGATACCGGGCACCGGCGGTTTGATAGGTCGAGAGCCGGTAGCGACCAGTAGCCGATCATAGGTCAACGCATCCCCGCTTTTCAGGGTTAGCCGTCGATTGACTGTATCCACCGCAGTTACCCGACCCTGGCGGACATCAATAGCGTGTTTCTGGAAATGGTCAGCGGTATGACGTAGGTACGTGCCGTCTTCTTGTATGCGCTCAATGAGCAGATAAGGAATGGCCATCCGTGAATAAGGTGGCTCCGGTTCGTCGCCGATCAGAACGATGCCCCCCTGAGAATCGTTCTTGCGCAACGTCTCCGCTGCAATCACACCGGCGGGACCCGCGCCGATTATCACATGCTGCATAGTCCTTGCCTCCCGATGTCCCCGGATAGCCAGCAGTGAGCTGAAACTATCCGGGGGGGCGATTGAAAAAGGGGTTATACCCCTAAACGTTGGCGGGTTTCGCCAGTAATCCGGCCATCCGGTGACCAACCGCGTATTTTGTAATACTCTGGGAGCATTTTATCGAGATCGTTGACGTGGCCTTTGGCGGGTCCGACCGTGGCGGCTTCCTTGAGTAGACGCGGCGGTAAAGTATCATCAGCACTGGTAAAGCCCGCTTCCAGATTATATTGGCGCTCCATATTCCAGATACGTTCCCCGACTTCCAGCAATTTGTCTAGGCTCCAGTCGCCTTCGCAGCCCGCAGCGATTTGCGGTTGGATGTCATCCAGCGTCCAGGCAAAGGTGGTAAATACGCAAATGCCGGCGGAATCGACCACGCAGGTGGCGTCCTGAAATGCCTTGACCAATTCCGGCTTGCCATCGGTGACCAGCGGGTCGGTTTTCTCGGGGATGCCTAACACTTCCGAGGCCACAGTGTAGGAGCGTAGATGACAGGCACCCCGATTGCTGGTGGCGTAGGTCAGCCCCATACCTTTGATGCCACGGGCGTCATAGGCCGGGAATTCCTGTCCTTTGACGGTCATGGACAACTCCGGATGGCCGTATTTCTCGCACAAGCGTTTCGAGCCCAGGCCGATTTCCAGGCCAAAGCCTTCGCCCTTACCGGTCAGTTCGGCGAGTTGGCAAAGCGCTTCGGCGTTGCCGAATTTCAAATCAATACCACCGGTTTGCGCTTTGGTCAGCACGCCCATTTCATACAATTCCATCGCTGCCGCTACCGTGGCCCCGAAAGAGATCGGGTCCATGCCTTGCTCATTGCAGATGAAATTGGTGTAGGTCAGGGCGTCGATGTCATCCACCCCGGTGTCGCAGCCGAGTGCCCAAGCCGCTTCGTATTCCAGACCACCGGAAGCGTGGCGATAACGCTCGGGTTTGTCTTCGCCTGCCACGGTGAAATGACTGGGATCGATGGTGGAGATCCGTCCACAGGCGATGGTGCAACCGAAGCAAGCGCCGTTACGAACCAGATTGGGTTTGCCGTCGCTCTTGCGCGGTTCGTGCATCGCTTCGCCGGAAATCGCGCTGGCGCCGTCGAATTGCACGGTCTGCCAGTTGCGAGTCGGCATTGCGCCCATTTCGTTGATCACGTTCATCAACACTTGGGTACCGTAGGTGGGCAGGCCCTCGCCGGTCACGGCATTGTCCGCCAGCACTTTCTTGCCGGCCTGAGTCGCCGCCATGAACGCTTTCGGGTCTTTGATGTTGCCGATTCCGCGTGTACCCCGCACTGCAACGGCCTTGAGATTTTTCGAACCCATCACGGTGCCTACGCCGGAACGACCGGCTGCACGGTGCAGGTCATTAATCACGCCACAAAACAGCACGCCCTTTTCCGCTGCGACGCCTATCGCCGCAACCCGCAATTGGGGATCTTGATATTTGCTGTGCAACCAGGCATCGGCTTCCCAGACGGTTTTCCCCCAAATCTCACCAGCCGGTAACAATTCGGCTTTGTCGTTTTCGATATGAAGATAGACGGGTTTGGGAGAACGTCCCTCGAAAATGATCATGTCCCAACCGGCGTTCTTGAGTTCCGCGCCGAAAAACCCGCCGGAATTGGAACAGGCTATCGCCCCGGTCAACGGCCCTTTAGTAATGACTGAGTAGCGTCCGCCAGTGGATGCCATAGTGCCGGTCAACGGCCCGGTGGCCATGATCATTTTGTTGTCCGGAGACAAGGGATCCACTTTGGGGTCCGTCTCCTCCACGATGTACTTGGTCGCCAAACCGCGCTGGCCGAGATACTCCTGAGCCCATTCCATATTGAGGGGCTCAGGGGTACAAGTGCCCGCAGTGAGATTGACGCGCAAGATTTTCTTTTGCCAACCCATATTAATTACCTCTGCTCGCTATGCTCAGACACGGGCGCTGGTGTCGGTTTTGGCCGCCCAGGCGCGCATGCGCTCCAGCATCGATCGGCCCGTCTCGTCGACGCCCGCCTTCAACTCCAGATGGTCCGACGCAATCGCCACCGGGCCGTCGGCCGACGCATCGCGCGAGCGGGCGCGGACATGGCCATCAACCTGAATGCGATCCACCAGCGATTCGCGGTCGCGCCGCGCCGCCTTGGGTGCTGCGTCACCCGCTTGCGATTCGCCGTCCTGCGCTACGTCGCGCATGTGCAGCGCGAGCTTGTCACCCGCCAACTCGAACTGCCGATGCAGCACATTCACACTGCCCATGAACGTGGCCATTTTCAGCGCGCCGAGGTCGCCTTGCAGTTTGTCCGATGTCCTGACGGGTACCGGCGATGCACCGACCACGGTGGCTTTTCCTTCAGGGGCGGGGACTTGCGTGCGTGCGACGCGCGGCGCGAAGACCAGATCGAGTCGATCGACGCGATTCGCGAGCGCAACCAGAAGCTCATCGCCATGTCTGGCGCCCTCGCGAAACACCTGCCCGAAATCTCGCCGGTGCACGCGAATGGCGGCGCCAACGCCAGCACCCCCGAGAAGCAGGCGGCGATGACCGACGTCCTCGTCGCCGCGCTGAAAGCCGGGCTGACGAACGTGGTCACCTACACCATCGACGACCTCGGCACGCCCATCACCGGCTT
>JAAUQA010000195.1 GCA_012032855.1 Candidatus Competibacteraceae bacterium | reverse complement strand
GTTAGTATTCGGCACTACTGATCAACTATCAATCATCGCTTCGGATCAAACCGCAATTGCTCCTTTGACCAAGACGATGACTTTTGTCAAGGAGGGCGATGTCGTTAAGGTGTCGGCGGATCAGGTGCGTTGTTATGCAATGGAAGAGGGAGAGTTAACCGAAGTCGAGCGGGAAAAAATCCATATCCCGTGGGTGGATGAAGCCCTAGACCGGCACGGGCATCCCCACTATATGATCAAAGAGATCTACGAAGCACCAGTGGCAGTGAACACGGCACTCAAGCTGCGGCGGGTGGATCTGAAGCCAATCATCAATGACATCGATAAACGCAAACTCAGCATTACCGGGGCGGGAAGCGCGTTCTATGTGTCGCAGATGGGGCAATATTACTTTTCGGCCCTGGCGAATAAATACGCTTACGTTCACCCTTCGGACGAGTTTTTGAATTTACTGAGTCTCGGCGAAGACGATCATTTAATTACCGTTTCCCAATCCGGGGAAACCTTCGATACTCTGGAAGTGGTTCGCCAAGCGATACAGCACGGCGCACCGGTGACTTCCATCAGCAATATGTTCGGTTCCACCTCGCACCGCTTGGCAACTTATCCGATCTTTCAGGGGGCCGGAACCGAGGTCTGTGTGCTGACTACTAAGGCGATCATCAGTCAGGCGACCATTCTTTTTCTATTGGCAACCTTGTTGGGAGCAAAAAACGGTACGCTGACCGACAAGGAAGCGGAAGCCTTGATTGCCGATGCACACCGACTGCCGACTGCAATTCAAGATATTCTCGACAACCATCAGGCCAAAATCAAAGACACGGCAATCAGGCACAAGGATGTCACCAATTGGTTTTTCATCGGGCGCTGGATTTATTATCCGGTGGCGATGGAATCCGCATTGAAGTTCAAGAGGTGTCTTATTTACACGCCGAAGGCATGCCTGCCGGCTTTTTCAAACACGGCACGATTTCCCTGATCGACGAGGATTTCCACACTATCGCGTTTTTACCCAAGGAAGACAGTGCGCCCGATATTTTCCACTTCACCATTTCCAATATCTGCGAAATTCAAGCGCGCGGCGGCAAAGTCATCGCCTTTGGTCATGAGGAGGAAACGCACCAGGATATCGTCGGCTTGTACGATTACATCCGCTTACCCAGCGTCAATAAGCAACTCGATCCGCTTTTGCATCTCATCGGTGGTCAGTTGTTAGCCTATCATTGCGCATTGGCTCTGGGGCGCGAGATCGATAAGCCGCGTTCATTAGCCAAATCAGTCACGGTACGGTGAGCGCGGGTCAAGCTTGCTGAATGGCGACCGGTTCTTCGGCAATTGGGGGAATCGAATAGGTGCAGGTGACATGCGCTACCGGTTCCGGGTCGCCTTCGGAATACAGCAGCACCTCGCCGACTGCCAGTCGTTACCCAGTTTGAGAATGTGACCCTTGCCGATCAAATCGGCGGGCTTTGGGCGGCGCAAAAAATTGCAGGTGAGATTGGTGGTGACCGCCAATTCCACCCGCCCGATCAGGCTCAACACGACCGCATACATAACCAGATCCGCCAGGGCCATCTGCACCGGACCCGATACGGTGCCGCCAGGGCGAATGAAATCCTCCCGAAACGGCATCCGGACCGTGGCCCGGCCCGCTTCCAGACTCTCGACCTGGATGCCCAGGGTGCCGACGAAAGGTACATGATCCCGCGCCAGTTGTTCGAACTCCGCTTGTGTGATTCGCGCCATCACTCTACTCCCAAGGCTGGTTTCTCACATCCGCTGGACACCCACCGGCAGATTACTCACCCGCACCATCTCCGCGTCCTCGAATTGCTGATGATGATGTAGATAATCAAGCATCATCTGCGTGGCATCGAAACCCCAGAATAATTCTTTGTCCACCCGAAATGTCGGTACGCCGAACACGCCCCAACGGATGGCGTCTTCGGTGTTTTGCCGTAAGGTGTTTTTTACTGAGGGAAAAGCGAGGCGTTCCTCGGCATTATCTACTTTCAGTTGCTCAAGCAACTTTGCCCAAGCCACCGGATTATCCCCACTGTGCCCGTCGTGCCAAAAATAGCGAAAAATGGCGCGCACGGCTTGGGGCCGACAATCCAGTGCGATGGCCAGTCGCAGTGCCGGTAACGGATTGAACGGGTGCTCGGGCGGCATCCGCAGCGTTACGCCGTGTCGTCTCGCCAGCCACAACACATAGCGATAGGTAAACCGACGCTTGGCCGCGATCTCTGCCGGTCCCTTGCTGTCCCAATGCTTGAGTAAACCCGCCAGCAGCACCGGTTTTAAACGAACCTCCACCCCCGCCGGCAAATCGGGAAAACGTTGGAATTGCAGATAAGAAAAGGGAGAATGAAATCAAAATACCAGTCGATTATTTTTGGCTATGCATGTTTTAATCCTCCTGCAGGGGCTATGCGCGCCAGGCAGAAACCGCTTCCCGGATCAGCGCCGGACCCCGATAAATCAAGCCGGTATACAGTTGCACCAAACTAGCGCCTGCCGCCTGTTTCTCACGAGCATCAGCGCCGCTCAAGATGCCGCCCACGGCGATGATCGGTATCTGATCCCGAAACAGCCTATGCAGTCGGCGCACGATGTCGGTGGATCGTTCCCGCAATGGTTTGCCGCTCAAGCCGCCGTGCTCAGCCGCGTGCGGCAAGTTTCCACTCCCTGCCGGGAAGCAGTGGTATTGGTGGCAATGATCGCATCTACATTATGCCCCAATACCACCTCAGCTAGTGTGGATAAAGCCACATCGTCCAAATCGGGAGCGATTTTGATCGCCATCGGCACGTAACGATTCCATCGCTCAGCTAACGCTTTCTGCTCCGCCTTGAGTCCGGCTAGTAGTGGATCAAGAGTTTCACCGTGCTGCAATTCCCGCAACCCCGGTGTGTTGGGCGAAGAAATGTTGATCGCCACGTAATGGGCATGAGGATAGACCTTACCGAGACACATTCGATAATCGTTTAACGCCAGTTCCAAAGGGGTATCGAAATCTTGCCGATATTACCCCCACCACGCCGGGAAACCGGGAGTGTTGCAGTTGCTTGACTAAATGATCAACGCCCTGATTGTTGAATCCCATGCGGTTGATCAATGCCTGCGCGTGAGGTAACCGAAACAAACGTGGTTTGGAATTGCCGGGTTGGGGACGCGGCGTCACCGTACCGACTTCAATGAAACCGAAACCTAAGGCACCGAGCGCATCCAAATAGTCCGCATCTTTATCCAATCCGGCGGATAGCCCGACCGGATTAGGAAAATCGATGCCCATCACCGTACACGGTGCGGCAGGGACTTGCGCAGTCAGCCAGTGCGCAATAGGTCCCCGACATCCCCAATGTAACACCGTCAGCGTCCAGTTATGAGCGGTTTCGGGATCAAGCTGAAATAACAGGTTACGAATCAGGGCATACGACATCGTCTTAAAATACGTTGATAACCGTTAATTTGTTAGACAAAAAATGTACAGTCAAAAAAAGGCTAATTGTTACAAGCTGTTACAAATTGTTGCGGTGTAGACATCCTGACGTTACAAGCGCCCATTAGAGTGTGTATCAACCCTAAATAATTTCATGATGACTGTTTGGAGACAAAATTGAATAAAAAGGTAATTATAAGTACCGCAATTGCCGCCGTTCTTATATCCGGCACCGCTTATGCCGAAACTACCCGCGACACGATTAACATCGTCGGCTCATCGACAGTTTACCCGTTTGCGGTCGCAGTGGCCGAGCAATTCAGCAGCAAGACCGATTTCAAAGCGCCGGATATCCAATCCACCGGCAGCGGTGACGGAATGAAACTGTTTTGTGCCGGCGTCGGCCTGGAAAATCCAGATATTACCAATGCCTCGCGTCGCATTAAGAGCTCCGAGTCCCAGGTCTGCGAAAGCAACGGCGTCAAGGACATCCTCGAAGTGCAAATCGGGTATGACGGCATCGTTTTGGCAAGCTCCAAAGAAATGGAGGCTCTTGCACTGTCCCGTAAGGACTTGTATCTAGCCGTTTCCCAGCGCGTGCCAGATCCGGGCGGTAAGCGAAAACTGGTTAATAATCCTTACAATACTTGGCAAGATGTCAATGCCTCATTGCCGGCTGTTCCCATCAAGATCATCGGTCCGCCGGATAGCTCCGGTACCCGCGATGCATTCCGCGAACTGGTGATGGAACCAGCCTGTGAAGAATCTGAACTGGCCAAGGAACTGAAGCAATCTTCCGCTGTGGGTTATGCGGCTGCCTGCCATTCTTTCCGGCGCGATGGTGCTTACATAGAAGGTGGCGAGAACGATGAAAAGATAGTCGAAACTCTGCAGGCAAACCCGAATGCACTAGCAATCTTTGGCTATAGCGTGCTGCAGGAACACAACGATCAATTGCAAGGGATGACGATTGATGGGGTACAGCCGACCTTCGAGTCGATTGCCGATGGTGCTTATCCGCTGTCGCGACCGTTGTACTTCTATGTCAAGGAAGCGCATTTTGACCGGGTAACCGGATTAAAAGACTATGTGGCGGAATTCACCGCCGACTCGACATCGGGGGCGGAAGGCTATCTTACCAAGCTGGGATTGATTCCCTTATCGCAGCAAGAACGCACTGCGAACAAGGCTAAATTCGCTCAAAAGCTGGTCGCTAATTCCCAGTAACCTAGGCAAAAGAGATTACGCAAGACACGGAGGTCAGCACACTTCATTCAGCAGCGGCAAGCACGGAATTTGGCTTGCCGCGCAGCGCAAACGTTGTCATAAAATCGCAGCAAACCTCCTGTAGCTTGACATCAGTTTGATTGGAGTATTTTTTCTGCCCTGATCAACTTTGTCATCAAATTGTAGCAATTCTGACATAGAGTCATTGGTGTTCCTTAAAAGCATTTTGGAGGTTTTTGTGAGAAAAGTAGCCCTCGTTTGCAGCGCCGTTGCAGCGGCTATCGCCACAGTAGGTTTAGTAAACGCTCAAGCAGCCCGCGATTACATCAGCATCGTAGGCTCGTCCACCGTCTATCCTTTCGCCACGGTGGTGGCGGAACAGTTCGGCAAAACTTCCAATTTCAAAACGCCTAAGATCGAATCCACCGGATCCGGCGGCGGCTTGAAATTATTCTGCGCCGGGGTCGGTGTCGAACATCCCGATATCACCAATTCTTCGCGCAAAATCAAAGACTCCGAGCTTGAGAGTTGCAAGAAGAACGGCGTCACCGATGTCGTCGAGGTCAAGGTAGGTTATGATGGCATTGCTATCGCGAATTCCAAAGCCGCGCCCCATTACAACCTGACCGTTAAGGACATCTATCTCGCTTTGGCCAAGGAAGTACCTGCAATTGGTGGCGAGAAAATGGTTCCCAATCCCTACACAAACTGGAAAGAAGTCAATCCTGAATTACCCGATGCTAAAATCGAAGTGCTGGGCCCTCCGCCGACCTCGGGTACCCGTGATGCATTCGTGGAATTAGTCATGGAAGCCGGTTGCAACGAATTCGACTGGATCAAGGCGATGGGCAAAACCGACGAAGCTGCTTACAAGGCAGCCTGTCACACCGTTCGCGAAGACGGCGCCTTCATTGAAGCTGGGGAAAACGACAATCTGATTGTCCAGAAACTAGACGCTAATCCGACTGCCCTGGGCATTTTCGGTTACAGCTTCCTGGATCAGAACTCGGATAAAGTACAAGGATCTCATATCAATGGCGTCGAGCCGACCTTTGATAACATCGCTTCCGGCGATTATCCAGTATCGCGTCCCCTATACACCTATGTCAAAAAGGCGCACGTCGGGGTAATTCCTGGTATCCAGGAATATCTGACTGAATTTTCGTCGGATAAAGCTTGGGGACCGGAAGGTTACTTGGCTGACAAAGGGATGATTCCGATGCCGGACGAAGAACGCAAACAGTTCGCCGATAACGCCAAAAATCTTAAAACCCTGTAATACGGACGAGAATCTGCTCGCTGCAGCACGATGACCGGCTAAGCCGGTCATCGTTGTTTAATTGGCATTAATGTCAATGCCTTTACTGATGGGGCGATCATTAGCCACGCCGCCATACATCCTCCACTCTTCCGCCGCTGAACTCTAGCCTATGCTTTCTTATCTACTGATAATTCTGCTCATCCTGACAACGATCGGGTATTTCCTGGGGCGCAGTCGTTCCGTCGCGGTAGCGAGCGGTCACGTTAAAGATCTGCATTCCCTGCCCAGTTATTACGGCTTTTACACTGCGCTCTGGTGCGCACTGCCGGCGCTTATCGTGTTTAGTTTATGGATTTCACTGTCGCCCAGCATCATTACCCAATTGGTAGTGGCCGGCTTGCCCCAAGACGTGCGTCAGGTGTCGGAGGCTGAACTGAACTTGCTGCTGAACAACATCAAGAATATGGTCAGCGGCAACATCGTTTCGAGCAGTCCCGACCCGGTTATGACGGCGGCTGCAGAACGTTACACCCATTTGCAAACCATCAGTACCGCTGCGTTGTGGGTCGCGGTGCTGGTACT
>JAAUQA010000194.1 GCA_012032855.1 Candidatus Competibacteraceae bacterium | reverse complement strand
ACCGTATTCGCCAGACCTCAACCCCATCGAACAGGTCTTCGCCAAACTCAAAACCTTACTCCGTAAGGCCAGAGCACGCTCTTTCGATGACCTGTGGCAGACCATCGGGAAGCTCCTCGATTGCTTTTAAACCCAATGAATGCAAAAATTACTTCAGCAACTCAGGCTATGCGTCCAATTTGATAGGGAAATGCTCTAGCGACGATGGTGCGGGTTCTATTGCCAGTAATGTGCATCGCGATCCGTTGCACACTGCTACTATGAGCACATTCATTACCCGCAACACCCCGCACGTTTTCGGACTAGGCGCATTGCAGCGACTGGCCGAGGAAATGACCGAGGATTTGCACCGACAACGGGACCGTGCGATTGACAGGACTTGCCAGGACGGCGTTGCGCAGACCGAGTCGTTGCGCAGCAAAGATATTGCCTTTGGTTCGATTACGGTAAGCCCTATCACAACTAATCCTTGTCAAGTTGAAATCAATACCGCACAGGTGCAGGGCGTCGCCGCTGATTTGGTGATCAGACCTCTGCAATGGAAAGGCAGCGAAGGCTTTATCCGCAAATTTAACCGTGACGCCGCGCATAACGAATTGGGCATACAGGCGGTTGAGCTGGTCGGTTACGGCGTTGATGGTGATGGTGACGGCATCAGCGATGAGATGACTGTCGGTGATCAAACCGCGTTATCGATTTATCTGGCGGCCCAACCGCGTCCAGTAACGCAACTGGAGTTGGACGAATTAGGGCTGATTCCGGCCTTGTCGCGGGAACAACGACGGGCGATCCGCACTGGCGAACAACGCTTCGAACAAATCGGCTGCGCCGCCTGCCATACCCCGGAACTCAAACTGGACGATCCCATTTTTCATGAACCCAGCCGCAGCGCAGCCTATCGTGATGAGGTGTTCCCCGGCGGGCAGGATCCCAAAGCCGAGGGCGTCGACCCGAGCTTTGCCGTGAGCTTTGATCTAACCCGTGACCAGCCTGACAACATCATCCAGACGGCAGACGGTCGCACCCACCGCTTGGGTAGCTTTGAGAGGGATCGGCGGGGGCAAGCGGTAATCCGGCTGTATAGCGATCTGAAGCAGCATGAGATGGGAACAGCTTTGGCGGAAAATATCGACGAAGCCGGTACCGGCGCATCGACTTGGATGACGGAAGCGTTATGGGGGATCGGTTCGACGGCGCCTTATTTGCACGACGGACGGGCGACTACATTGACCGAGGCGATATTAGCGCACGGCGGCGAAGCCGAAGCCTCACAGCAAGCATTTCGAGCATTGGCAGCAGAGGATCAACAAAGCTTGATTGCATTTTTAAAGAACCTGGTTTTGTTCAAACAACCAGAAGAGTAACGATTCCCCGGCGTTGTCGGGAAACACGCGTTTCATGCTACGCAGCCCAATCCGTTAATAAACCCCCCTGGCGATCCAGTTAAAACCGGATCGCCGAACGGGGATTGCCCACGCGCACCTCCGGAGGAGAACACGATGCGCCAAAAAAACCATCCACTCACCGTTATCAGCGCAGCCATTGCTATCGCTTGCGCCACCACCCCGCTATTCGCCCAAGACGGCAACGATACCGAACAGATTGCAGCAACCGTCAACCCCTTGCTTGTTGAAGCCGATCAGCAAACCGCCACACCGGGCGTGTCGCCGGCCAGGCGGATTGACCGCCAGGAATCGGCATTCGGCAATGAACCCCCCCTGGCGGAGAGCTTCCGCAGCATCGACGGCAGCGGAAACAACCCGAACGATGAGACGCTGGGAGCGGCAAAAACGCCGCTGCATCGCTGGACTGATCCTGACTATGCGGATGGCGTATCCAGTTTGGCCGGGCCTGATCGACCGAGTCCACGGTTCATCAGCAATGTCGTCAACGCTCAGGCGGATTCCATTCCAAATGATCGCAATGCCAGCGATTTTGTCTGGCAATGGGGGCAGTTTCTCGATCATGATCTCGATTTAACCGATGGTGTCGAGCCGCCGGAACCGGCCAATATCGCCGTACCGGTAGGCGACGTGTTTTTCGACCCGAATAGCACGGGTACGGCGGTTATCGCGCTCAACCGCTCGTTCTACGATCCGAACAGCGGCACCGGCACCGATAACCCCGTCAGCAATTGAACGAGATTACCGCCTGGATCGATGCCTCCAATGTCTACGGCTCCGACAGCGAACGGGCGCTGGCTTTGCGCACCCTGGATGGCACCGGCCGTTTGCGAACCAGTGACGACGGTCTGCTACCGTTCAACGATGTCGGGTTGGCGAATGCCGGCGGGGATAGCGCAGCGCTGTTTCTAGCCGGTGATGTGCGGGCTAACGAACAGGTCGGGCTAACCGCTTTGCACACCCTGTTCGTACGGGAACACAATCGTTTGGCCGACAACATCCGCAACGACAACCCGAAACTCAGTGGCGATGAGATCTACGAGCGGGCACGGCGCATCGTGGGTGCGCAAATGCAAGTGATTACCTATCGTGAATACATACCGGCCCTGATGGGTCGCGACGCACTCAGGCGTTATCGTGGCTATCGCCAAGACGTCGATTCCGGTATCGCCAACGAATTTGCCACTGCGTCCTACCGGTACGGTCACAGCGCGCTGAGCCCTACCCTGCTGCGGCTGGATGCGCAGGGCAATGAAATCGCCGAGGGTCACCTGGCATTGCGCGATGCCTTTTTCGCCCCGCAACGGTTGACCGACGAGGGGGGGATTGCACCGATCCTGCGTGGTTTAAGCCAACAAGTTTGTCAGGCGGTTGATGTTTTCGTCATCGACGATGTGCGTAACTTCTTATTCGGTCCTCCCGGTAGCGGCGGTTTCGATCTCGCGTCGCTGAACATTCAACGCGGTCGTGATCACGGCATACCCAGCTATAATGACGTGCGAGAGGGGATGGCTTTACAACGGGTGCAAAGCTTCGCCGAAATCAGCGGTGACCCTGAGGTTCAAACCCGTTTGGCCACCGCCTATGCTACGGTGGACGACATTGATGCGTGGGTCGGCGGTTTGGCCGAGGACCCGATGCCCGGTGCGATGGTCGGTGAACTGGTTTACACGGTGTTGAAACAGCAATTTGAAGCATTGCGTGACGGCGACCGGTTTTGGTATGAACGCACCCTCACTCGTGAGGAACGTGACGACGTTGAAAACACCCGTTTGGCTGACATTATTCGCCGCAATACCGAGATCGGCCGGGAAATCTCCGACGATGTGTTTCATGTCGGCGACCAACGGCCCAGGCCACCGCGCCGGTAATTTATGCGGTTAACCATCGGCCACAAGATATTTCTGGCTCTGCTGCTCAGCACCGGCGTTACCTTGATTGTCATGGCGTTGCTGGTGCAGTGGAGCCTGGGTCGAGGGTTTTTAAACTATATCAACCAAGTGGAAAGCGAACGGCTAGTCGTGATCGCGAACCACTTAACCAGTGTTTTCGTGCGCCGGCGTGATTGGCATTGGTTACGTGATAATCCCAGAGCATTACGGCGCGAATTAGACTCCATCGGACAAGCCGATCAAGCAGCATGGGAAAGGCCGCCACGGCCCAGACCTGCGGATGGAAGTTCCCCGCGACGACTACCGGATGGCCGTCCCCCACCACCTCGCAGGCCTGCTCGACCACCGCCTGATCCTTTGCAACTGCACCACCGTTTGACAGTATTCGACCATCGACAACAGCCTGTCATCGGTCGCGCTGAATTTTCCGAAGCGGTCAATTTGACGGAAATCACCGTGGAAGAGCAAACGGTTGGTTGGCTGGCCTTGGAGCCACAACAACGGGTAACCGCAGTGCGGGACTTGGAATTCCTGAATAAGCAATCACGCACGTTCTTATTGATCGGCTGCGGATTAATCGCCCTGGCCGCACTGGCCGCATTGATCTTGGCCCGGCATCTGACCCGACCGCTGCGGCGATTAACTCATACCGTGCAATATCTGGTCGCGGGCGATTACTCGATCCGTGCCGACATTAACGGACGCGATGAGATCGCAACGCTAGGCCAGCGTATCAATACCCTGGCGCATACGCTGGAAGCGAACGAAGAAGCACGCCGCCGTTGGATTGCCGACATCTCTCATGAATTGCGCACGCCGTTAACGGTAGTGCGGGGCGAACTGGAAGCATTGGAGGATGGTGTAAGGCCTTTAAACGCAACTACACTCGGTTCGCTACACACCGAGATTCGCGGATTGGGCAAATTGGTGAACGATTTACATGAATTATCGCTTTCTGATCTCGGAGCGCTGAGCTATCGGAAGCAACCGCTTGATCTCGTCGATGTGCTTTACCGGGTTACAGCGACTTTCAATACGCGGATTCAAAACCATCAACTGACCCTACATCAGGACACCGAGACGTTACCCCGGTTGCCCGTTTATGCGGATGAAAAGCGGCTCCAGCAGTTATTCGGTAATTTATTGGAGAATGCTATTCGTTACACCGATCCCGGCGGTCGGATCGAACTGTCTGTTACGCTGGAAAAGCAGACGATCACCGTCAGATTGGACGATTCACCGCCCGGAGTAGCGGCTGAAGAATGCCCCCGGTTGTTCGAGCGGCTGTATCGAAAGGAAACTTCCCGCAGCCGCTCGCACGGGGGCAGCGGTTTAGGGTTAGCGATTTGCCGGAATATTGTTACTGCACATGATGGCACCATCCGCGCCAAACCGTCCTTGTTAGGCGGGCTGTCGGTAATTGTCGAATTGCCGCTTTACCAGGCCTAGGTACAAGTGGTCAGTTGATCAACGGTTGGTTACGGCTTCCACCGACCGCTTATGGGTTTATCCACCAAAGCACCCCAACCGAAGACACAAAGGTCAGTGGTATATCCATCCCAAACGGTATTGGCGTTGCGATCCAAAAACCTTTGCACAGGAGTGATCGGAGAACAAACTAACTTCCAATCCGTAATGACTCCTATCCAAAAATCTAGCATAATTTCAATAATATCGTTATTAGTCTAAGAATAGCTTTTCAGTTTTTCAAAAGAAGACATTACCCGGCGGATTTAGCCGGATTACCGACTAGAAGGAAGGGAGCAGCATGATGCATAAGAAAAAGGTGAACTTAGTAACGCCATCGTTTCCCCGTATAGTGCACATTGAAAACACCAATGCGTGCCCTGCGCGCTGTGTGATGTGTCCGATGGACGTGATGCAGCGGCCCACTGGACTTATGCCCTTCGACTTGTTTGAACGTCTGGTTAGAGAATGCGCAACTCATCCGGAAGTAAGAGAGCTGCACCTGCACGGCTTTGGCGAACCTCTGATAGACAAATCCATCGGCAACAAGGTGGCGCTCGCCAAGTATCTCGGTATTTCTCATACCTATCTTGTGACTACCGGCTCATTACTCACTCAGAAAGTAGCCCGTAATCTGATCGAGTCAGGGCTGGATGGGATCAAATTCAGTTTCTACGGCATGTCGAAATCGACCTATGAATCGATCCATCGGCAGTTGGATTTCGACAAAACAGTGCGCAACATTGAGCAGTTTTTCGAACTTCGCGACAGCTTGAAAGCGTCCAACCCCAGCGTGCGTTTTCAGTACAATCGGGATTTGTCGCCGCCGGAGGAATTCGATCAATTCATTAATCACTGGCGGCCTTTCATGGACCAGGATCGGGGGGATCGGTTTCTAGTAACCGGGCTGCACAATTGGGCCGGTGGCAAGGAGTTCAATACTTTGAAGCTTCCAGAACACCAACGCCATTGTGCGTGGCCGTTTCGGGATATTCAGATTCTCTGGGACGGACGCGTAGTGCCCTGCGTGTTTGATTACGATGCGGTGCAAGTGATAGGGGATGTTTGTCAAACCAGCATCGCACAGGTCTGGCACTCGCAGCCTTACGAGGATTTCCGTCAGATTTGGCGGGAACAGCGCTCGTTGTCGACTCCATTATGCGCGGCCTGCGACGATCCGGATGGCGTCTACCAGCCTGATAACGTGGACAAGGCGTTGCAACCCGAACGGCGAGGGGTTATCCGCCGGCGTGGCGTGCGTGGTGTGCTCGATTGGATCAGTGGTACGGTTTGAACTAGGAACCATCCACGCCCAACGTCCTGGTTGGGCGGGCTGTTAGGATTCTGTTCAGCCGACTAATCAGTGGTTAAGGCTTCCAGCGACCGCTGATAGGCTTATCCGGCACGGTACCCCAACCGAAGATACATTGGTCGCTGGTACAGCCATACCAAAGGCCATCCGCGTTGCGATCCAGGAACCAAGCGCGGCCACGTTTGACGCCGATACCGGTGAAGCCATCGCCGTTCCAGTCCCCGGCGAGTACCTGATCACCCGGATTGCCGAAGGTGTCAATGCAGGTGTCTTGCGCGGGCGGGCTGCCGCAACCGTCCCAAGTGCCGTTGCCGTTATCCAGGTACCAGCTGCGGTTGCGCCGCACGCCGATTTCAACAAATCCATCGTTGTCCCAGTCGCCGGCGATGGGTTGATCGCCGGGATTACCGAAGCTGATACAGGCGTCTTGGGCGGGTAGGGTGCCGCAGCC
>JAAUQA010000193.1 GCA_012032855.1 Candidatus Competibacteraceae bacterium | reverse complement strand
CGCCGCCATGAACGGGCATGATTTGGATGGCGTAATGGCGTTGTATTCTGCAAAACCTAACGCGGTTATGCTAGGTACCGGGCCGGGTGAGCGTTGGGTAGGCAAGGAAGAGATCGCGGCGGCGTACACGGAGTTTTTCAAGGATTACGATCCCAATACCTTTAACAGCGAATGCACTTGGCGATCCGGTGGAGTTAACGCAGATGTAGCCTGGTTGGTGGCTATGTGTCAGGTGACGGATTACTTAAAAAACGTAAAACGGGAATATGCGCTCAACATCTCCGCAGTGTTGGAGAAACAAGATGGAAAATGGCAATTCAGTATGTTGCACTTCTCTAATCTGACTGGCGGCGAATAAAGCCTCAATAGCGGAGATCTTATGTCCAAGGATATCGAATCTAAACAAGAGCAACTCGTTGCTGAATCCGACGACGAAAGGATTTTAAACAGCCGCAGGGATTTTCTGCTCGGTCTGGGGAAATGGTCGAAGGCGGTTATTGGCGGCGTCGTGCTGGGTAGCCTGATTACCCCTGACCAAACAGCAGAGGCACGAGGCAGCTGGGTTAACCGCCGAGGCTATGGAGGTGGCAGCTGGATTAACGGCAGCGGCGGCGGCGTTGGTTGGGTTAATCGCGGTGGTGGTTGGGTTAATCGAGGGGGAAGTTGGGCAAATCGACGCGGTGGTGGGAGTTGGGTCAATCGTCGCGGCGGCGGCGGCTGGTACAATCGTCGTTAAAATTGTTTTGTGACTGCTAAGCATTTTATTAGTTGATTCCTGCGTCGGGCTCGGGACGTCACCCTGCCCGACGTGGAGCAAGCACTGCACGATCTGCCGCACTCGTATTAAATCCATTGGAGGAGGTTCGCTCGGTGTCAGTGGTTTACAACATACCCGCAAATCAAGTAGCTGGATACCGAGAAAGCCGAATAATCCTCCGCATTCATAACTCGGTTGAATTACAGCAGTGTCTGCCCGCTATTGATCAGCAAAATCTCGCTTATGTGCAGTGGTTTATCCCCAGTAATAGCGAGGATAACGAGGATAACGAGGTTCTGCAACAGATCGAGGCTCCGCTTGATTTAGTGCTATCTAATCCTGGAGTCGATTTCCCCTGTCTTTATGATTATGCTGCGTTAGCCGATGAGCGACCCTTGCGGGTTTCCATCCCGGTTGTACCCGGATTTGGCAAAGCCGTGAAGTTGGCCGTGTCCTTAAACTGTGCCGTCAAGCTCGAAGTGGCACAGCCGGATTCCGCACTCATGGCGGAATTAGCCGAGATAATGCGATTCTATCTATACCAAGCGACGGTAACCCAGACCATCGAATTCTTTCATAGCCTACTCGGCGGTTTTTTTCGGCAGGAACCGATTACTCTATGGGAGATTCAGGAGGAAAATCCGGTTTACGCACGCTATGTCACCGAGCAGGAAGAGGAGATTATTTCCTCACGCTTCAGCGGTGCTAGCCCCGAGTTTTTCGAAGATCGCTTCCAAGAAGAACTCATCGCTGGCCAAGCCGAATGCTGCCAGTGCGATTTTCTTGCGCAGTGTCAGGGCTATTTTAAATGGCCGGATAGAAACTACCGTTGCGATGGCGTTAAAACCATCTTCCAAATGCTGCGAGATGCTGCATTGGAACTAAAAAACGATCTAGTGACTCACGATGCCGGGCTGGAGCCATAATGAGAAATCCACTCTCCCTGATTCTGTTGCCGACCTTAAAGTGCAATGCCGATTGTGAGTATTGTTTCGAGCAGAAAACCAATGATTACCTGACCTTGGATCAGCTTTCCAGCTTGATGTGCAAAGTGTTGGATTACATGGAAGAGAAGGACATCAGCGCATCGACTATCTATTGGCAGGGCGGTGAGATCATGACGCTCCCGCCGCAGTGGTTCGAAAGCGCATTCAGCATTATTCGAGATGCGGCGAAATCCAGAGGGCGTTGGGTGCAACACAGTTTGCAATCCAACATGATCGGCTATAGCGACAAGTGGAATCCGATCATCAGTAAGATGTTCGGCAACAGCGTCGGCACCTCAATGGATTTCCCCCAATCGGTACAGAAAAACTCTTGAACGGAAGCGCCGCAGATTACGATGCGCTATGGGCAAAAAATGTCGGCGCGGCCCGGCAAGCAGGCATTCAGGTCACAGCCATCGCGGTTCCAAACGCTGACACCATTAAAGTGGGTGTTGAGCGGTTTTACCAGCACTTTGTGGAACAACTGGGGATTACCGATTTCCAGGTCAATACGCCTTTCCCAGGAGGGGAACCCAATGAAACCAAGGAAAATTTATCGCTGGATATCGATCAATTAGGTCAATTCTATGTCGACCTTGCCCAGATCTGGCTCCAACACGGTTATCGCAACAACGTCAGAATTGGTCCGTTTGATGCGCTGTTGGATTATTTTACCGAAGGCGCTGCGTGCCTTCCCTGCATTTGGCGACAAAATTGTGCCGACGAATTCATTTGTATTGATGCAAAGGGAGCGGTTGCGCAATGCGATTGCTGGGTAACCAGTTACCCTGAATATTGGTTTGGCAACCTTTTCCGAGCGGACAGTCTGGCCGATTTGCTGAAAACCAGCAAAGCTCGGCAACATTTTAAAGCCAGACCTAAGCAGCTCATGCAACAAGGGGAGTGCATCGATTGCGAATATCTCGCCTTGTGTCATGGCGGATGCCCGGTTAGGACTTACACGTTGCGTAATACCCTGACCGAGAAAGATCCTTATTGCGAGCTTTATCAGACCTTATTTCAGCACATGGAAAAGGGTTCTAGGCAAATTTCCAGCGCTCGCCACTAGACATCCTTTCGCTGAATAATCAGCCATAAGCGCTCGCGGATATCTCTATCTCATCAAGTAGACCCGCACCGCCGAGTGTGTCAAAATCCGCGCTGCTTCGGAGATGGTGTCGGAGAATGAATAATCGCGAGATGCGCAAAAATAAAGGTAACGGGTGATATGGCGACTTTCAGCACGAATGAATTCAAAGGCGGACTGAAAATCATGTTGGACGGCGATCCCTATACGATCGTCGAGAACGAATTCGTCAAGCCGGGCAAGGGTCAGGCATTCAGTCGGGTTAAGGTACGTAATCTGAAAACCGGTCGGGTTATCGAGCGCACCTTCAAATCCGGCGACACCGTGGAGGGCGCGGATGTCCTAGATTTGGATATGCAGTACCTTTATGACGACGGGGCATTCTGGTATTTCATGCATCCAGAGACCTTTGAACAGGTGGGCGCGGATGCCAATGCCGTAGGCGATAGCGCCAAATGGTTGAAAGCACAGGATATGTGTCAATTGACCTTGTGGAACGGTACGCCATTGACGGTATCGCCGCCCAATTTCGTCATTTTGACGATTACCGAAACCGATCCCGGCGTTAAAGGGGACACTTCAGGCGGCGGTACTAAACCAGCGACTCTGGAAACCGGCGCGGTGGTACGCGTGCCGTTGTTCGTACAAACCGGCGAAACCATCAAAATCGATACCCGTACCGGCGCTTACGTGTCCCGGGCCAAGGAATAAGCGCCCGCACTGATTGGCTGCCTCGAAATATCCCCCGCAAGAGAACAATCCGGCTGCGCGCTGGCAACCCCAAGCTACTTGGGATGCTTTACGGCTGCGCGCGCGCCTGTTGACGCAAATCCGGGTTTTTTTCGCCGCCCGCGATGTTCTGGAAGTGGATACCCCTGCCCTTTCAAGGGCTGCTGTTACTGATCCGCAATTACACAGCTTCGCCGTTCGTTACTCCGGCCCTGGCGAGTCTAACGGCCAAACCCATTATCTACACACCTCGCCGGAATTCCCCATGAAACGGTTGCTGGCAGCCGGCAGCGGCGACATCTATCAGCTGGCTAAGGTGTTTCGCGACGGCGAAGCCGGTCGTCATCACAACCCCGAGTTTACCCTGCTGGAGTGGTATCGCATCGGGTTCGATCATCGTCAATTGATGGAAGAGTTGGCAGCGCTGGCCACCCAATTGCTGGGTTCGCAGCTCAATGCAACAGCTGAATTTATAAGCTACCACGACGTGTTCCAACGTCATCTGCAAATCGATCCGCATCAAACTACTGTCGAACAACTGATTGCCTGCGCCGAGCAACGGGGTGTAGGACAGCCTCCGCAGTTGCCCCAGGATGACCCCGACCCCTGGCTGCATTTGCTACTCAGTCACTGTATTGAACCGCAGTTAGGTCGAGATCGATTGACGTTTGTCTACGATTATCCGGCGTCACAAGCAGCGCTGGCAAGGATACGTCCCGGTAATCCGCCGGTGGCGGAACGCTTCGAGTTGTATCTGAATGGTGTTGAGCTAGCTAATGGATTCCATGAGCTGAACGATGCCGCCGAACAACGTAGGCGTTTCGAAGCTGACAATGCCCGTCGTCGCGGGGATGGATTAGCGCCCATGCCGATTGACGAACAGTTGCTGGCAGCACTGGCCGACGGTTTGCCGGATTGTGCAGGCGTGGCCCTGGGGTTTGATCGATTATTAATGCTCGCCGCCGGCAAATCCTCTTTGCAAGAGATAGTGGCTTTTCCGTTTGAGACTGCTTAAAAAGTGGCCTCAGTCCGCCTTGATGGTTGCTAGAGCTTGGCCCATACGAATAGCCGCACCGGGATGGATTTCAGATTCCCAGCTCACGGCATCAGGACCGCACAGCATAATCACCGTGGAACCCATATTAAAGCGCCCCATTTCTGCGCCTTTTTCGAGTATTACCGCATCGGTCCCGCTGGCTGGATAAGACCAACGGCGGATTTCCGTGCCTAACGGCGGGGTAATCACGCCCGCCCAAACGGTCTCAATGGATGCCACGTTGATAGCCCCGACCAGCACCATCGCCATTGGGCCGATCGAGGTGTCGAAATGCGCGACAACCCGTTCGTTGCGGGCAAACAATTCTGGTATAACCCGAGTCGTCAGCGGAGACACGCTGAACAACCGGCCTGGGATATGCACCATTTCCCGTAACACACCGCGGATAGGCATATGAATGCGGTGATAATCGCGGGGTGATAAATACAAAGTCGCAAAGGTGCCATCGCGAAACAGCTGTGCAAGATCCGCATCGCCGCCCAGCAAGTTCGGTAACTCGAAAGATCGTCCCTTGGCTTGAAATAGCTGATCATCAACAATATCGCCTGCTTGGCTTACCGTGCCGTCTACCGGGCAGCACAACCGCTGGTCATCGGTGTCTAGTGGTCGAGCTGCGGGCTGCAGAGCGCGGGTAAAAAACGCATTGAAATGGCGATAGGCGCGGTAATCGGGTTCCTGAGCTTCGTCCATATTGACGTTGAAAATTCGGCTAAAAATGTGGATAAAACCGTTTTTAAACCAGGGTGTTTCTATGCGGGCCAGCCAGTATGTAACCCGCGTTATCAATCGTTGCGGTAATAGATACTGGGGTAGGTTGAGCAGATAATCAGCGGACTTTTTGGTGAACTGATCACCAGTTTCTTGATTTGAGTGTGTAGACGGGTCGTTGTGCAACGGTTTACCTTGATGAGTTATAAAAGACAGTTGTAACGATGAATAGTCTAACCCATTACAGCCCGCTAACCGTTGAGAACTCTAATGGCTGAACCAGTGAATTTCCCTATCGACGACGTTTTGGGCCATTTGCATACCATTCGCGATTATATCCGTTGGGGCGCCAGTCGTATGAACGAAGCCGGCTTGCATTTCGGTCATGGCACGGTGGAGGCCATTGACGAAGCGGCTGCCTTGGTCGCACACAGCCTGCATTTGCCTCCGGATTTGTCCGCTGAATTCCTGCACTCTGCAATCACGCCCAGCGAAAAACACGCCGTGCTTCAGCTCTTGGAGCGGCGTATTCGCGAACGCAAACCCGCCGCTTATCTGATGAATCGCGCGTGGTTTATGGGTCTGCCGTTCTATGTGGACGAACGGGTGCTGATACCCCGCTCGCCGTTAGCGGAATTGATCGAAAATCACTTGGAACCGTGGTTACCCGACAGTGAAGCGGTGGAGAGCATTCTCGATTTATGTACCGGCAGCGGTTGTCTGGGTATCGCTTGTGGGTATGTTTTTCCCAATGCCAACGTCGATCTGGTCGATATTTCCGACGCTGCTTTGGCCGTGGCCAAACGCAACATCGAAGAACACGGGTTGACCGAGCGAGTTGCGGCTTTCCATTCGGATTTGTTCAGCGCGCTTGAATGGCGTAGTTACGATTTTGATTATCAGCAACCCACCATATGTCAGCACAACTGAGTTGAATGGCTTACCGCCCGAGTATCGTCATGAACCGGTGCTCGGGTTGGCCGGTGGGGAGCAGGGACTAGATACGGTGCTGGAAATTCTGCGCCAAGCGCCTGCGCATCTGAATGATAACGGTATTCTGGTGGTGGAGGTCGGCAACGCCCAACAGGCCCTCAGTGATGCCCTCCCCGAAGTGACCGTTCTTCTGGTTGGAGTTTGAGCGGGGTGGTGAGGGCGTTTTCTTGCTGACAGCGGACAACATGCAGGACGCTCAGGCAGTTTTTTGG
>JAAUQA010000192.1 GCA_012032855.1 Candidatus Competibacteraceae bacterium | reverse complement strand
TACCTAGCGGAATCTCAATCAACAGTACCAAGGATGAGAACAGCAACTGCCGTCCCAAGGCATCGTGCAAGCGCTCGTCTTGCATCACCTCTTTAAACCATTCAGTGCCGATAAACACGCGCTGGCCGGGACCGAAAATATCCTGTACCGAGTAGTTGACCACCGTCATCAGTGGAATGATGGCGCTGAATGCCACGATCACGAAGACCGGGATCACCAGCAGCCAAGCTTTGTTATTTTGTACTTTATTCATGATGATCCTCCTGTCAGCCGACCAAAAAGCCGTCGGCGTACAGTTTGGTCAGTTCGGGGGTAAAGCCGAGTTGCGCCTGATCTACAGGCACCTCTTGATCTTCCGGCACCTTTACCTTCAGCGTTAGTGCGCCCAACTGTACGGTCACAATCTTGAAGTTGCCCAAGTCCTGTACCGCAGCAACGTGTACCGGAACGGTGCCCACGCCTGATTCTCCTCGGTACAGCTTAAGAAATTCCGGCCGTACTCCAAGCTCCCAGTGTTTCCCTTGCTGACGGGCTTTTTCCGCCAAACCACCGATCAAGCTGATGCGGACGTTTTCGACCACCGCATCGGTGCCGTCCAGCGCACAGGGGAGGAAATTCATGCCGGGACTACCGATGAAATGGCCGATAAAGGTGTGCGCGGGGCTTTCGAACAGCTCTTGCGGGGTACCGAGCTGCAATACCGCACCCTCGTTCATGATGACGACCTTGTCGGCGAAGGTGAGCGCTTCGTTTTGATCGTGGGTGACATACACCAGAGTCAATTTGGAATGTTCGTGAATCTGTTTGAGCTTGCGCCGCAATAGCCATTTCAGGTGCGGATCAATTACGGTGAGCGGCTCGTCGAACAGGATGGCAGTCACATCGCTGCGCACCAATCCGCGGCCCAAGGAAATCGTTTGCTTGGCGTCCGCCGTTAAACCTTGTGCGCGCTTTTGTAAAACCGGGGTAAGTTCCAGCATCTCAGCGACTTCGTGCACCCGTTCATTCACCACTTGGTTACCGAAGCCGCGATTGCGCAACGGAAACGCCAGATTCTCAAACACCGTCATGGTGTCGTAGATCACCGGGAACTGGAACACCTGAGCGATATTGCGTTCTTTGGTGGGCAGATCGGTTACGTCGCGACCGTCGAACAACACCCGCCCCTCACTGGGCCGGAGCAACCCGGAAATCACGTTCAGCAAGGTTGATTTGCCGCACCCGCTGGGTCCCAATAAGGCATAAGCACCGCCGTCTTCCCACACATGATCAAGCGGTTGCAGGGCATAATCGGCAGGGCCTTTGGGGTTAGGTGCATAGGCGTGGGCGATTTTCTGCAGATCAATGCGAGCCATGATTCACCTCCGCTGTCGCTGCCTTCTGTTCCAGGCTGGGCGCGGCGACCAAGCGATCGGCTTGGTCGAACGCAAACAAATGCCGTGGATTAACATACAGGTTGATTTCCTTACCCAAACCCAAAGAATGCACGCCCTCTTCCTGGACCACCCAGTACGTGCCGTGGTGGGTGACATGAATGAAGGTTTCCGAACCGTTGACTTCAGCAAGCTCGGTGATAGCGACGACCTTGACGTCTTCTGCGCTGCAGGGGGCAATGAACAGATGATTGGCGCGCACGCCGAAGCGGTATGACGCGGGAGCGAGATCCACTAAATGTCCGCTGAGGGGAACGCGAATGTGTTCGCCCAACCACGCCATGCCATCCGCCACTTTGCCGTCAATGGTGTTAATCGGTGGATCGCTGAAAATCTGCCCGGCGCGCACCGTGGCGGGCTGATGATAAACCTGTAGGGTCGAACCGTGTTGCAACACTCGCCCGGCATCCAGCACGGTGCTGGTGCCACCCAGCAGCAAAGCTTCCAGGGGTTCGGTGGTGGCGTATACAACGACCGCTTGCCGACGCTTAAAAATCTCCTGCATTTCAGTGCGCAATTCTTCGCGCAGTTTGTAATCAAGATTGACCAGCGGTTCATCGAACAGCAGCAGTTCTGAATCCTTGGCTAGAGCCCGAGCCATTGCGGTACGTTGTTGCTGACCGCCGGACAGCTCACCGGGCAGGCGTTTCAAAAACGGCTCCAAATGCAGCATGGCCGCGACTTCCATGACCCGTCGGTCTATTTCCGTTTTTTTCAACCCGGCCAATTTCAGCGGCGAGGCGATGTTTTCATACACGGTAAACGACGGGTAGTTGATGAACTGTTGGTAGACCATCGCCACATTGCGTTTTTGAATGGGATCATGGGTAACATCGCGTCCATCCACGATGATCCGTCCGCTGCTGGGTTTGTCCAAACCCGCCATCAACCTCATCAGAGAGGTTTTGCCGGATAAAGTCGGCCCGATCAGCACATTGAGGCCGGGTTTAAGTTCGAGATCAATCGGATACAGATGAGTATCACGGCCCACCTGTTTGGAGACATTGTCGAGTTTGAGAGTCATGATGCTGCCTTGGCGATATGAAGCGCGACCTTGGCGGCGGCGAGTTGCTCAGCCATAGCGACAGGCGGTTCTGCATCGGTGAACAGCGCGCTGAGTTGTGAAATATGGCCGAGCCGTACCATCGCATTGCGATTGAACTTGCTGTGATCGGCGATCAGAAACACTTGGCGGGAATTTTCAATGATCGCTTGGGCGACCCGCACTTCACGGTAATCGAAATCGAGTAGCGCACCGCTGGCATCGATGGCACTGATACCGATGATGCCGTAATCCAGCCGAAATTGGCGGATCAGATCAATGGTCGCTTCTCCGACAATGCCCTGGTCACGACTGCGCACAATGCCACCGGCCACGATCACTTCTAACTCGGGATTCGGACTGAGGATACTGGCGACATTGAGATCATTGGTAACGACGCGCAATCCTTTATGTCCCAGCAGGGCTTTGGCGACTGCTTCAGTGGTGGTGCCGATGTTGATGAACAGCGATGAATGGTCCGGGATGTGGCGGGCGACCTCGCGGCCGATGTGGGCTTTTTCTTCGGCATAAAGGGTCTGACGGGTAGTGTAGGCGATGTTTTCTACGCTGGAAAGCGGGCCCGTATCGCTTTCATGTCGTTGCAGTAATCCCTGCCCACAAAGCAGGTCAATATCGGTTTGAATATCCTCGGTAGAATCGCCAAGTCGCTGTGCCAGCGCTCCAATTGAGACGAAGCCTTGGTGTTTAATCAGCTCCAGGATACGCGTCTGGCGTTCGGTTGGAGAGTGCATGGTGAATCATCCTCCTCGTCATCGTGTGACTGTATTGCTTTATGGTATTTTTAGGATGCGGTGACGAAGGAACCGCATCATTCCTAACTCATTCGCGTTCAATCCTCTCGAATGATGCGGTTCGCAAACTCACCACATCCTACCCAAGCGGTTATTTCCAATTCAGGGCTTGAGAATGAAGCTGTGGGTCCAGCGTCATCCGGTCAGGTTGTGCTGACGAATCTTCCGTGTTCTGTCCAGCGTGAAAATATTCGTCGAATTTTTCCTGTGCTTGAGCGCCGAACAAGATGCTGCAGGCTTCCATTAAACCGGGCGCTTGTTTGATATCCTTGCGGCGCACCACCAAAGCGATCTTGGTGCGGCGGCGGAGAAAATCTTCAAGTTTGGTGATCATTTCGTTGCGAGCGGCGTACTGCACTTCGCAACGGGTGAATTCAGTCCCTTCGATGAGTATCTCGGCCTGCTGTGGTTGTTGGTTGATCAAAGCCAACAGATCTAGGGCTTGAGCACCGTAGCGACGCCATAAGCGAACGCTTAGCGGTTCGGTGGCATTGGTGACAGTGAGCTTATCCAGATCCATCAGGCGAGCGCGATGAAAGAATTCTTCTCGGACCTCAGCTGGCGGCTCGCCATACCATTTAAAACTCGGAAATGGAATCGCTACGTCCATTTTGCGCACCAAATCGCATACCTCGTCTCCCACATTGATGCAATCGGTGAGTTTGCCGCCGAAGATGCTTAAAGTGTGTGTGTCCAGATCGGCATCAATCGCATGTTTGCGCGACAGTTGCAGAAAATCTCGGCCCTCGCTGTCGTTGGTTTCTACCGCAAGGGGACGCACCCCACAGCGAGTAGCGATAATGTCGTCCCGGCCCAATGGACGATCCAAGTTCACCCGTTTGTTGATGTTGTTCAGAACGAAGTCAATATCTTCGTCCGTCACCTGGGTTTCGGGATGTGCGACCCGGGTATCGGTGGTGCCGATACAGGTGTGACCCCCCATAGGAATGACAAAAAACAGGCGACCATCGTCTGCGAAGAAAGAAAGTACCCTGCGATGCGGGGTCAGTTGCCGGACGATCAGATGAATGCCCTTGGAAACACATGGTGGTGTTCGGTATTTTGGTCGGTTAGGCGATTATGCTGATCGGCGAAAGGACCGGCGGCGTTGATCAATACTTTGGCGCGAACGATGAATTCACGTCCGTTGATAACGTCCTGTACCCGGATATGCCAGTAACCATCGATACGTTGTCCACCCAACGATTCGAGATAATTCGCAGCGACACAACCCCGGTCCAACGCAGCGCGCACGAAATTGAACACAAAGCGGGCATCGTTATCGTAGAGATACGCATCGGAATATTCGAAACCGCCGACAGCATCGTCGGTGTTGACGATCGGCTCTTCGGTATGGATGCGAGGTTTAGATAACAAACGCGGAATACGCGTGTAGCCGTTGCCGATCAACCAATACAACCACGTACCCAGGTACAGTAGGAACGGCGGATAGCGGAATCCCTTAGCGATAGTCGCAAAAAATCGGATTTCCTGGACCGAAGACGGATAATTCCTGAGTAACTGGTTGCGGCTCAGGCACAGTTTGCGCACCAGTCCGAAGTCGTAACTTTCCATGTATTTGATGCCGCCCCACACCAGATTCGAGGAATGCATACTGGTGAAACCGGCAAAATCGCCTTTATCGATGAGCGCGGTTTTCACCCCTCGACCCGCTAACGCGGCCGCTGAAACTGCCCCGTTGATGCCGCCGCCGATGATTAAGGCATCAAACGTGTGGTGAGAGAGCTGTTCAATATGACTGGTTCTCAACTGAATCATTGCTTCTTCCCGTTCGTGCTCCGCTCGCTGTGCGAGATGGATAGGCATAGAATTTCATTCGAACATAAACGAATAATAGTGAAAATAATCCCGCTATCAAGGGTTCGAACGAAAAAATTTATTAGTTGTTTTTGGCGGAATCAGTCACGTAAACGTCGATACCAGTTTCAGCCAGTATCGTAGCCAAAGCAGGCGGGGGCGGGCGATCGGTGAACAGGGCGTCGATCTGGCGCACATGGCCGAGGTGCACCAGGGCATTGCGACCGAATTTAGTGTGATCGGTGGCCAGCAACACTTGCCGGGATTGCTCAATAATAGCCTGGGATACCCGAACTTCGCGATAATCGAAATCGCGTAGGGTACCGTCTTCTTCAATGCCGGAAATCCCGATCACGGCGAAATCGACTTTAAACTGGCGGATGAAATCAATGGTAGCCTCACCGATGACACCGTGATCCTGATGGCGGACCACGCCGCCAGCTGTAATCACCTCGCAGTCGGGATTTTCACAAAGAATGAGGGCAGCGTTGAGATTATTAGTAATGACCCGCAACCCCTTATGATGCTGGAGTGCTTTGGCGACTTCTTCATTGGTCGTGCCTAAATTGATGAACAATGAGGCGTGATCCGGGATATGTCGGGCGACCAGGTCGGCTATGCGATGCTTTTCTTCATGGCTGAGCGCTTGCCGGGTTGGATAAGCAATATTTTCGACGCTGGATTGTGGAACCCCGGCCCCGCCGTGATAACGCATCAATAAACCCTGTTTACACAAGGCATTGATGTCGCGGCGCATGGTCTGGGGAGTGACCTTGAAATGGTCCGCCAAGGCTTCGATAGTGGCGTAACCATCGCGTCCAATCCATTCCAGTATCCGTTGTTGTCGGCGATTGAAAACCATGTTGCGTTGCTAGCCTCGCGACAGGCAGGTGAGTACAATCCAATGATTCCGTAGCACTAATGTTCCTTTATCTTCGTATTGCGCTGTACTATGCTCGAAACAATCATAAAAGAAAGAGGCCAAACCGATGACGACCGCATTATTAGCCATTGATCAGGGCACAACCAGTTCACGTGCGATCATTTTCGATCAAGATGGCCGAATTTTACGCACTGCGCAACAAGAATTCCGACAAATTTATCCCCAACTCGGTTGGGTCGAACATGATCCGGAAGCCATTTGGGACACCACCCAAGCCGTCTGCCGCGAAGTATTGCAAAGTGGGGAAGAACCGGTTGCCGCTATCGGCATTACCAATCAACGTGAAACCGTCGTGGTGTGGAATCGAAAAACCGGGAAACCGGTTTATAACGCCATCGTCTGGCAAGATACGCGCACCGACAAAATTTGCACAGCGCTGGCTGGCGGTGTGGGCCAAAATCGGTTTCGGGATAAGACGGGGCTGCCTTTGGCGACTTATTTTTCGGGGCCGAAGGTGAAATGGCTGTTGGAGAATGTGACGGCCGTGCGCCAGGCCGCCGATAAGGGTACGGCTTTAT
>JAAUQA010000191.1 GCA_012032855.1 Candidatus Competibacteraceae bacterium | reverse complement strand
GGCGCTTTTTTGGGCAGCATGGACGTGGCCATCAAGAAAGCCAAAACTGCCCGGTTATTCAATATGCCTACCGGCGAGATCGGCAAGCTGTCTCAGCCCGGACAACCTTTGTATGGCATTGAGGTTTCAAATGGCGGTTTGATTACCTTTGCGGGAGGATTACCGCTAGCAGACCAGGATGGCAATAGTCTCGGTGCGATTGGTGTCAGCGGCGATAGCGTAGAAAACGATCATGCCACGGCTGCGGCTGGTGCGGCGGCATTGAAAGAGTAGGAAAACAAGGTCAGAGACAATAGCCGGATTCTGCTTTTGCCTCTGACCCGAGTGTCCAAAATCTACGATGCTTCCAAGGACCACACCACCGACCAGGACGGCAGCACATTCTTTTCCAAGGCTGCTGTCACAGTCGGGGCACTGACGTACAGTACCCGACCCGGCAGCGGTTCTACTTCAGCAATGGCGTCATCGCCGAGATTCGCGGACAGGTGTAAAACAGCACCCTGAGCCAGCGGCCAATGGGCTTGCAGACCTCGTTCGCCAAACGTTTCGAAGCTGGCTTTACCGCCGGGCATTCCGGCCAAACGCGGCATGATTTCCTCGCGTCGGATAGCCAGCAATTCCTTATACAGCTTCAGAAAATCAGCATGAGGTTTGTGCTGCAAGCTGTCCCAATCCAGCTTGCTTTGCTGGAAGGTCTTGATGTCGTTGGGATCGGGGATACGCGCCTGTGCTTCAGGCGTATTAAAAGCTGCAAACTTGCCGAATTCCTTGCGCCGACCTTCGGTCACCGCGTTGGCCAATTCCGGGCCGAAATCGCAGAAGAACAGGAACGGCTGAGCGGCAGCGAATTCCTCACCCATGTATAACAATGGCGGTGAGGGTGCCAGCAGTAGGATAGGTATGGCACTCATCAATGCGCGCGTTTGACCAATTCGCTGATCCGATCACCGAAAGCGCGATTGCCGATCTGGTCATGGTTCTGCATGAAGCTGACAAACGCCGTGGACGGCAAATGTTTGCTGACTTCGCCGCGCACTTCCCCGTCCCGAAAAGGCGACGGATCGGCCTGATAAGCAAAGCCTTGGGTCAGGCAGCGGCCCAGGTGATGGGCAGGTTTATCGGCATAATCTTCGTAGTAGCCGTCGGCTTCGCCGCTGAGCAACACATGGAAGGCATGATGAATATCGTCGTTCCATTGCGCGTTGTATTGGCTAGGCTTGCCGTTTTCATCCCGCTCCAAATAGTGCGCGATGTTGTCATCGTTTCCAATACCAGATGACAATGCCGGTTTTGCCTATGCCCTGGCGCACGGTCTCGGCCAGTTCTTCCAACACGTCGGGGCTGGAATCGTCGATGATGGCGTGCACCGCATCCAGCCGCAGCCCATCCACATGGAATTCCTCCAGCCAGTACAAGGCGTTGTGAATAAAGAAATCCCGCACCGCTCGGCTGCCCGGTCCATCGAAATTAATGGCCGCGCCCCACGGCGTTTGGTGAGTTTCGCTGAAAAACTGCTTGGCGTAAACGTAGAGATAATTCCCCTCGGGGCCGAAGTGGTTGTAAACCACATCGACGAATACCATCAAGCCTTTGGCGTGAGCGGTCTGGATCAAATCCTTGAGATCATCCGGGGTGCCGTAACTGGAATCCGGCGCGAAGTGCAGTACGCCGTCATAACCCCAGTTGCGCTTGCCGGGGAAATCCGCCAACGGCATGAGTTCAATCGCAGTGACCCCTAGTTCTACGAAATAATCCAGTTTGTCTTTGAGCGCCTGATAAGTGCCTTCGGGAGTAAAGGTGCCGACATGCAACTCGTACAACACCACTTCTTCCCAAGGGCGTCCGCGCCAGTGCCGATCCTGCCAGGCAAACTGACTCGGATCGATAATCTGGCTGGGGCCGTGGATGTCTTCCGGGTTATAACGGGAGGCTGGGTCAGGCACCAGCAATTCGCCGTCGATACGGAACCGGTAACGGTCGCCGGCCTTGGCCCAATCGGTGTTTTGATCGAACCAGCCGTCTTCCGAAGCATGCATGGGCAAATTGGCCTGTCCGCCCTCCTGGGTTTCCAGAAGCAATTCCACCTGCTTGGCGGTGGGCGCCCAGAGGCGAAAGCGGATTTCGCCATTGTCCAGCAATTGTGGGCCGAAGGGCATGGTATGATAACGGGTCATGGTGTTCTCGTCCGGACGCGGCGCGGCGCGTTTACGGGTCAGCAGGGCTAGCGAGCGGCCTTGCAGCGGATAGGGATGGTTGGCGCGATGGCGTTTTTGCAGGATAGGCGGTTCGAGGCTGGTGTCGAGCAAGATATCGATCACATCGTCCGGGTGGCACGGGAAAACGAAGTCGATAGCCTCGTGATGCGCATTGATCAATAACAGGAAATCATCATCCGTCAGCAAGTGCCCGCGTTGGTCCTGATCCGGCAATGCCTGGCCCGACAGATACATGCCTAAACAACGGGCGAAGGATTGATGCCATTGCTCATCGCTCATCTCCTCGCCGTCGGGATTCAGCCAAACCACGTCGCGCTCTGCCGCCCCTTTGATGAGTCGGCCCTGAAAGAAATGCCGACGGCGAAAGATGGGGTGGTCTTTACGCAGTTGCAGCAGATGGCGGGTGAAGGTCAGCAGTTCCTGCGCATCTTCCGCGAAATCCCAATCCATCCAACTGATTTCGCTATCTTGGCAATAGACGTTGTTGTTGCCGTGCTGGGTACGGCCGTACTCGTCACCGGCCAGCAACATCGGTACGCCTTGGGAGAGTATCAAGGTAGCGAGAAAATTGCGCCGTTGCCGGGCGCGCAAGGCTAGAATCTCGGGGTCGTCGGTAGGGCCTTCCACGCCGCAATTCCAGCTGCGGTTGTGCGATTCGCCATCCCGGTTTTCTTCCCCATTGGCCTCGTTGTGCTTCTCGTTGTAGCTGACCAGATCGTTCAGGGTGAAGCCGTCGTGAGCGGTTATAAAATTGATGCTGGCATAAGGTCGGCGACCGTTATGCCGATACAGGTCACTGGAGCCAGTCAGCCGATAGGCCAGTTCGCCAATCAAACCACCTTCGCCGCGCCAGTAATCACGCACCACATCGCGGTATTTGCCGTTCCATTCGGTCCAGCCGACCGGGAAATTGCCAACCTGATAACCGCCTTCGCCTAAATCCCAGGGTTCGGCAATCAGCTTGACTTGGGACAGCACCGGGTCCTGGTGGATGATGTCCAGAAACGCGCCCAGTTGATCCACATCGTGTAGCTCGCGCGCCAGCGCCGAAGCCAGATCGAAGCGGAAGCCGTCTACGTGCATTTCCAGCACCCAGTAACGCAGGCTGTCCATGATCAGTTGCAAGACCCGGGGATGCATCATGTTCAGGGTGTTGCCGCAACCCGTGTAGTCCATGTAGAAACGCGGTTTATCATGCACCAGCCGGTAATAGGCCGCGTTGTCGATACCGCGAAAGGACAGGGTTGGACCCAGGTGATTGCCCTCGGCCGTATGGTTGTAGACCACGTCCAGGATAACCTCGATCCCCGCCGAGTGCAGCGTCTTGACCATGGTCTTGAATTCGTTGATGTGACCGCTGGCCAAGTAGCGTTGTTCGGGAGCCAGGAAGCCGATCGAATTGTATCCCCAATAATTGCGCAGACCCCGGCTCACTAAAAATCGGTCGTCGACAAAGCTGTGAATCGGTAACAACTCCACGGCGGTTACGCCAAGCTGCTGCAAATAGTCAATCACCGGCGCCGTGGCGATGCCCCCATAGGTGCCGCGCAGTTTCGCCGGTACATTGGGATGCTTCTCGGTGAAGCCCTTGACATGCATCTCGTAAATCACCGTATCGTGCCAAGGGATATTGGGCGGGCGATCGTTGCCCCAACTGAAGGCGGGATCGATAACCTGGCATTTGGGCATGCCGAACGCGCTGTCGTGATTGTTGATGCTGCGGTCTTCCTTGCCGCTGCCGACCCGGTAGCTGAAATGGGCATCACTCCATTTCAAGTCGCCGACGATGGATTTGGCGTAGGGATCAAGCAACAGCTTGTGCGGATTAAAACGGTGACCATGATCAGGGGCGTAAGGGCCATGTACACGGTAACCGTAGAGCTGGCCGGGCCGCGCCTCCGGCAAATAAACATGCCAGACGAGATCGGTCTGCTCGCGCATTTCAATACGCTGAATCTCGCGTCGGCCCTTGGGATCGAACAGACACAATTCGACTTTGTCGGCGTGTTCGGAGAACAGCGCGAAGTTGACACCTCCACCGTCCCAGGTAGCACCGAGTGGATAAGGGTTGCCCGGCCAAATTTCCGTTATGAATTTGCTCATACCAATAGGGTCTCGCAGTTACAAGAGTTATATGTCTTCGCCAAAGGCCTGCATGGCGTTGCTCACTTCGCCTGACGGGACTACGACAATCCCGGTCGGGGATACATCATACAGCTTTCGGTCGCCGGCACGGTCGTAACCGATCCGAGTGCCGCTTTCGATCACGTTATAACGTCCCACGATGGTCCGACGCAAGCGCGCGCCGCGTTTAATGCGCACATAGTCGTGGATGATGCAGTCTTCCAACTCAACGCCTTTCTCTAACGCCACTTCCCGGCGAATGACGGAGTTGCCCACCTTAGCCCCTTGTAACAGGGTGCCGCCACCGAGCAGCGTATTGTCCAGCGTACTGTCGATGATATTGGCGGTGGGTCCCTGATAGTTGCTGGAATAGATCGGCCACTGCGGGTTAAACATATTAAAGCGGGGTTTGAGTCCCAAGATGTCCTGATGTGCCTGAAAATAGGCATCGATAGTGCCCACATCCCGCCAATAACCGGTTTCTTCGTAGCGCTTTACCCCCGGCACGCGGTTGGTTGAGAAATTGTACGCATAGATTCGGCATTCGTGCAGAAGACCGGGCAAGACATGATGGCCAAAATCCTTGCCGTCTTCTTGATGGGCTTTTTTCAACGCCTGCACCAGCACATCGGCATCAAAGATGTAATTGCCCATTGATGCATAAGCCCGATTCGGATCGGACGGCAGCGGAGCCGGGTGCTTGGGCTTCTCCTGAAAGGACTGCACGTGGCCTTCTTCGTCGGCGGCAATCACCCCGAAAGCCGACGCCTCGGCAAGCGGTACCGGCAGGGCGGCAACAGTGACATCGGCTTTGCGTTCCTGATGGTAATGAATCATCTGCTGCACATCCATCCGGTAAATATGATCGGCCCCGAACACGATCACCAAGTCCGGATGGTGATGTTGAATCAAATCCAGGTTCTGATACACCGCGTCCGCTGTGCCTTGGAACCAGCTGGTGCCTGAATGCATTTGGGGTGGCACCACCGTGACGAATTGCTGAGACGAAAGCGCGGACATGACCCAAGATTTACGAATGTGCTCTATGAGGGATTGGGATTTGTACTGCACCAACAGATAAATGGCATGCATACCCGAGTTGATCAGGTTGCTGAGTACGAAGTCCACGATACGATAGCGGCTACCGAATGGTAGTGAAGGTTTGGAGTGTTGGGCAGTCAGCGGATGTAACCGACTACCTTCGCCGCCGGCCATCACGAAACTAAGAATCTTGGGCCTTTTCATCGGTTGTCTCCCGCAAGGAGCCGGCTGGCTCCGAGCCCGGTCAGCGGAACGTTTAAGCGTGGCGCGATACAGAGAGTATATGTTACCCCTGTCAGGTTAGTACGCCGTCTTTCCCAACAAGCTGATCGGTCAAGGTTTTTTTAGCAGCGGTCGAATGTCTACAGCGCGCATTCCGGCCCGGCGGGCGCCTTCCAGGCCGTGATCCGCATCTTCGAAAACTTGGCAGTAACGGGCTTCGACGCCAAGCCGGCGGGCAGCCTCCAGGAAAATATCCGGCGCCGGTTTCGGTTCTACCGGATCATCGGCGCTGACCAGGGCATCGAAATGATTGAGCATACCGATGGCGCGGAGCATCGTTTGTGCGATGGCCAGCCTACTGCCAGTGGCCACCGCCATCGGCAGCCGACCTCGATACTGTTGCGCTATTTCTGCAACCGGCTCAATAGGCTTGGCCTGCAGTAGCCGGTCCTTAACACGGTTCTCTTTGGCTTGAGCAAACAGCTTTGAGTCGATGCGATGGCCGAAAGCCACGTTAAAATGCTCAACAATACCTTCGGTTGGAGTGCCGTTATGGCTCTCCAAAAAAGACTGGGGACAGCTCACACCGAAGGCTGCGAAGGTGTCGTGCCAAGCCTGATAGTGTATCGTCATGGTGTCGGCCAAGGTGCCGTCCAAATCGAAAATCAGGGCCTTGATATCCGGAAAAACAGTGATCATCAATGCATGTCCTGCAGCGTGAAGAACCGAGGGTAGGGATTATGACAACGCTAAACCATTCAACGCCCCCACCGACGCCTGAGCTAACATCCGCCAACTCGGATTATGCGCAAGCTGTTAAAGATAGTTTTGCCAAGCAAGGCATCATGCGGCATATCAATGCCCGACTGACGGCGATCCGCCCGGGTTATGCCGAAATCAGCCTGCCGTATAGCGATGAGGTGTCGCAACAACATGGCTTCTTTCATGGTGGTGTGGTCGGCACCATCGCCGAT
>JAAUQA010000190.1 GCA_012032855.1 Candidatus Competibacteraceae bacterium | reverse complement strand
TCAAGGAAATCTCAAGCACCGAACGGAGCGGCGTTCCGGTCGGCACCGGACTATCATCGCGGACCTCCAAGTACGACGGCCGATCTGCCGGGTACGACCGAACGGCACCCGCACCCGGATGCCGGGGACGTAAGCAATCGATTTCCGGACCTCCTGTTGGAGCCCAATAATCGAAATTCCGGTATAGCGGCGAGGGAACGGCAACCCGAAGGATTTTCGTCTTCACCAGCTGGACATTGCTTCCGCTCAATGCCGACGTTGCAAAAAGCGGGTGATTTCCAACCCAAAGCAATCGCCTCGCCAAGTATTGGTGGCCGTTACGTGGGTTGCGTAAGGTAATACCCACAGACTGGCATCCGGAATAGTTTGAAACATCTCCATTGCTTGTTCCAAAGGCACCAGCGGGTCACGGTCGCCCACGATGATCAGGGTCGGTTGAGCAATACCGGCTAATACTTCCAAATTATGGGCATGATCCGTAGTCATCGGATCGAGTGCTTGCGAGACTCGGTCGAGCACCGTCTTCCAGGCTTCCGGTCCCCCTTGTGGATCGTGCATGTCGCTAAGCCATTGGTGCAAACCCAAACCTCGCCAGTAATCGGGATCAGCCATGCTGCGGGTACCCTTATGGCCGCTGATATCCTTGCTATAACTAACCCGAAACAGCACCAATTTGTTGACCCGGTCGGGATAATTGACGGCGACCCACAACGCCACGGCGCCGCCCATGGACGAACCGACCAGATGTGCTTTAGACACGGCTAATGTATCCATGAGTTCTATCACTTCACGACCGATGTCACCGATGGTCAATTGTTCGGCAATCATCGGGGTGCGACCATGGCCGAGTTGATCGGGGGTGATGACCCGGAAACGCTGGGCCAGCGAGGCAATTTGAGGATCCCATTCTCGACCGCTCATGCCACCGCTGTGCAGTAAAATCAGCGCCTCACCCTGGCCGGCCTCAGTGTAGTGCAGTATGCTCATGACAAACAGCCTTTGGTCTTGAGGAAAAGGGGATTGATTATAACCCCCCTGATTCTCAACAGGGTGGTCGTTATGCTGACTCGCGATGACTGTTACAGGGGATTCGATTCATGGCGATGACATCACATTATTTGTTGGGACTCGGTCCGCACGGTTTTCATAGCATCCACTACACCGAATGGGGTGATCCCAATAATGACCGGGTATTGATTTGCGCTCACGGATTGACGCGCAACGGACGGGATTTCGACTTTCTGGCAGCGGCTCTAGAAAACGATTACCGGGTACTATGCGTCGATGTGCCGGGGCGGGGTCAAAGCGAGTGGTTAGCCTATAAGGAAGACTACACCTATCCGCTGTATATCGCCGACATGGCGGCAGTGTTAGCGCGCACTGGTGCCGAACAAGTGGATTGGGTAGGCACCTCTATGGGCGGGTTGATCGGCATGTTCCTGGCCGCGCAGCCGGGTACTCCGATTCGCAGACTAATGATGAACGATGTCGGCCCGTTTATTCCCAAAGTCGCTTTGGAACGAATCGCTGCGTATGTTGGCAAGCCTTTGCAGTTCCCCAGCTTGGCGGATTTGGAACGGTATCTGAGAGTGATCGCCGCACCTTTCGGTCCACTCACGAATGAGCAGTGGCATCATTTGGCTGTGCACAGCGCCCGTCAACTAGACAGTGGTGAATACAGCTTCGCTTACGATCCGGGTATTGCCGAAGTTTTCAAGCAAGCGATGGAGGATATTGATCTGTGGCCGGTCTGGGACGCAGTGCGGTGTCCGGTATTAGTATTACGCGGCGCGGACTCCGATGTATTGACCCGTGCGGATGCAGAAAGGATGACTCAACGTGGCCCAAAGGCGGAGCTGATTGAATTTGCCGGTATCGGTCACGCACCGGCCTTGTTGGCGGATGATCAGATTGCCGTGGTCAAAGAATGGTTGTTGTCCGAGTGACGGGCGACGACGCTAAATCACACCCAGGGACCGCAAACGGTCGATTTCGCCCTGGTCCAGCCCCAACAGTTCTTCGAATACTGTTTGATTGTGACTGCCTACTGCCGGTCCCGGCCATTGGGTTTTACCCGGTGTGGCGCTGAGTTTGGGCAAAATGGCGGGGATTTTTAGCGGCTTGCCGTTTACTTCAACAGTTTCAAATAAACCGCGTGCCTGAAAATGCGGATCTTGCAGCATGTCCGCCACGTTGTAGATCGGACCGGCAGGCACTTGTGCTTCTTCCAAACGGGCCAATACAACTTCTGAATCGAGCGTAGCGGTCCACGCCGACAACGCCACGTCGATTTCCAGTTCGTGTTCGACCCGCCCGGCGTTGTGCGTCAAACGCGGATCGTTGGCCATATCGGCACGTCCGGCGGCTTCCATCAAGCGTTTGAAAATGGAATCGCCATTGCCACCGATAATCACGTATTTGTCGTCCCGGCAGCGGTAGGTATTGGTAGGCACGATGCCGGTCACCGTGGAACCGGAAGGTTCACGAATCACCCCAGCACCGTCATACTCCGGCACCACCGCTTCCAGTAAATTGAAAACCGCCTCGTACAAAGCCACATCCACGGTCTGACCTTGCTTATCAGCGGTGTTGTCACGCTGTCGAAGCGCCAACAGAATGCCGATCACCGCGTGCAATCCGGCAAATGTATCGCCCAGGCTGAGATTTGCCCGCACCGGCGGCTGGCCAGGAAACCCGTTGACATAACGCAACCCGCCGATCCCTTCGCAAACCGATGCATAGCCCGGTTTGGTTGCGTAAGGTCCGGTTTGTCCATAGCCGGAAATGCGGGTATAGATCAAACCGGGATTGCGGGTTTTTAGCGCTTCCGGGCCTAAACCCCATTTCTCCATGGTGCCGGGGCGAAAGTTCTCAATCAGCACATCGGAGCGTTCGGCCAATCGGCTGACCAGTTGACGACCTTCGGGATTTTTTAAATCCACCGTGATGCATTTCTTATTGCGTCCCAAGCTACGCCACCATAACGAGGTGCCGTCCTGTACCACGCGCCACTGCCGGATGGGATCGCCACCAGTGGGCGGCTCCACTTTGATAACTTCAGCTCCAAAATAAGCCAACAGGGTACCGGCGAACGGGCCGGCTAACAGTTGCCCCAACTCAAGTACACGAACACCTTGCAAAGGTTGGGATGAGGACACCGTAACATCTGACATGATCTTGTGATCCTAGCGGTAAATTGTGAGGAAATAACCCGTGACTCGCGTTCAATTCTCTACCTTGGACGAACATGGTAGCATCCCCGCAATTGCAGTTAAGCGAGGGAACCACCATGCCGCCATCAGACTGGCAAAAGCGACTGATCCAAGAACTTTGGGAGCAGGATCTCACCCTTCATAGTCCTGCTAAACGCTTAGCAATACGACTGGCCCGCATATTTTACGGCATCGTTGGTGACTTCACCGATGGTCAACTTAACCTAAGAGCCGGCAATCTGGCGTACTCCAGCCTATTAGCGTTGGTCCCGCTCCTGGCAGTCAGCTTTTCTATTCTCAAAGGGTTCGGCGCGCACAATACCCTAGAGCCTTTACTGATGGAGGCGCTGGAACCCCTAGGGACACAGGGTCAAAAGGTTGGCGCTAATATTCTGGATTTCGTGAGCAACCTGAAAGTTGGCGTGCTGGGGGACATTAGGCGTCGCCATGTTGTTTTACACGGTGATTTCGCTGGTTCACAAGGTCGAACAGGCCTTTAATGAAATGTGGCAAGTGACAAAGGATCGCCCTTTGGCTCGCCGCTTCAGCGATTATTTGAGCGTTGTCCTCATCGGCCCTGTTCTGATGGTCGCCGCCCTAGGTGTAGCCAGTACCGCTATGGATAGCGCTGCAGTACAACACCTAGCCACCTTTCAGCCTCTCGGCCAATTGATTCTGAGTCTCAATCAATTGGCGCCTTATTTGTTGATCACCGGAGCGTTTGCGTTCTTGTACGGTTTTTTGCCCTATACCCATGTCCAATGGAAAGCGGCTCTGATTGGCGGTGTTTTCGCGAGTGTACTGTGGTTTACCAGCGGCAAGATTTTTGCTTATTTCGTGGTCAGTTCTTCTAATTATTCAGCGATATATTCCGGATTTGCGGGGGCTGTGTTGTTCATCATCTGGCTTTATGTCGGCTGGCTTATCATCCTAGTTGGCGGACAAATCTCTGCGTATTGGCAAAATCCTCGTTTACTGGACCCGCGTCGTGGCAAACAGATACTCAGTAATCGTCAACGGGAAAAACTGGTGCTGGAAATCATGACCTTGATTAGTCATGCGCATTACTACAATGAACCGCCGTGGACATTGGAGACCTTGCAGCAACGGTATCAGGGTTTGTATGCAGATGCAGTAGAGCGAGTGGTTGGTTTGTTGGCTCGGAAACGTTTGATTGTGGCTAGCCAGGATGCGCCTCCGGCTTACCTACCGGCCCGCGATATCGAAACCATCAGCCTTAACGAGGTGTTGGGGATTGTGCGTGACGTTCAGGATCAGCCTATGGAGGATGAATTACCGGCAGTAACGGAGGTTTTGGAGCAGACTGATGCGGCTATTGTGCAAGCATTGCAGAATAAGACGTTGAAGTGGATTGTCCTGGAAATGGGTGCAGAGTAGGCGCGGGGTGGCTCTACTGATCGTATTGGTATTACTACACTTCAGGAAACCGGCACCGGAATAGCGTTTCCTAGCATAACATATAGCGGTCGTTTAGACCGAGAAAATCCAGGATGTACGGGTCTTTCAACAGCAAATCCGGCGAAACCCGCTGTGCTTGCCGTAATTGCGCCAGATCGTGCTGGAAGTCTCCTCGGGCTTTTTCGAAATGGCACTACGCTCATAGAGCATGGAATTCATGCGTTCCTGGAGTTGGCTGTACACTCCATTTTTCCAAGCGACAGAGTTCGGTGTAGAAATCACGTTTGAGTGGATCATCCGATGAAGCAATCAGACGCAGATTCTACCAGCTCAATTCGGCATACAGTGTGTGCAAAATCTTTTCGTCGGGAAAACTCTCAGCGATGTGCAAACAATTCCTAAGGTGGCGTTCACCCCAACCCCTTGCCAAACTCAGCAGTCAACCTTGCCGACAGTGCCTGGAAAGTCTGCTGTCCTTAGGCGGCGCGTTCGCCCTTCAACACTTCGAACTGAATCCGTTGACCCACTCGCCAATAAAGCACAGTCAGTTAGGCATTGACAGCCACCGCCACCCGCTGACGAGCCAAGTCCAGATCAGGATCGGCCTGAATCAGCTTTTCCACTTTGAGGGAATTCAGACGCTTCTCAACCCAGGCATCCAAATAACCATCGAAAGTATCAGCGCCTCTTGCTGAAAGTCTTTCAGCTCCATCGTTTAGGTCTCGCCATGACGCAACGGACGCTGGCGAACCTGCTCCCTATCACCGGTAGTGAATTTCCCCTCCAGTTCGATACCGGCTGAAATCAACCGATCCAGATAGGCAGCGGGTTCCAATGCGGAAACGGGCAGGACACGCAAATACAACACGCCGCTCGGCATGGGTAGACGACGGTGAAAGGTCAGTTCCCCATAATCCCGGTCAAAGGACACCACGATCCTATGTTTAGCATGTGCGATTGCCATCACCGACTCATCGGATATTCCGTGTGAGCGCTCGGTAATCGAAACCACATCGTGCCCCGCTTCTCGCAAGGCGGCCACGCTAGCCAGTGGGATATTCTCATTAATCAACAGACGCATCAGGCCGCGCCACTTTTGAGCGGATAAATCGTTTCTTCCCTCATCACCTCGGCGGTAAAGGCAAACACAGCTTGGAGTGCTTCGCGGAACAGTTGCGGATAATTCTCCAGAAGCCTTTTTTCCGTCCATCCCTCGGCCAACAGACACAGCAAAAAGTCCACCGAAAGCCGGGTGCCTTTGATGACGGGCTACCAGCACAGTGGGATCGGTATGAATGTAGTCTTGCCAGTTCATCGGATTACTCCTTTTCGAAGCGATAGAGGGCAAAAGGGCAAGGGTGCGTATTCTACCCTCTGCGGCAACAGCATCTTGTCCAGATCGAGCGGATCGCTCAGGGTGTAATAGGTGAAGCCGCCACCCAGCCCTTCGACCTTTTCGATGATCTTCTTTTCGCCGGTAACGATCAGTTGGCGAATGTCGGCAAGCAGAGCAGAATCGGCGGGCGGTACAGTGCTCATTTCAAATGCATATCTTGCTTTTCAGCTTTCTTCGAAATAGTCGGTATCAATCCGCTTCAGCTCATAAGAGCCATAGGTGGAAACGCCAACCGAGTGATCGAACATCAGCTGAGCTAACTGACCCCCGTCAACGAGAATGATTTTGGTGTCAAGACTGACGCGAACTCAATCGCTTGATTGGTAAATTTAGAGGTGGTGATAAATATTCCTTTCTTAGCGCGTCGTCCCTGAAGGGCACCAGCAAACTTCTGGATTTCGGGACGACTTACGCCACCTTCCCAACGCTTAGCCTGAACGTAAATAACTTCTAAACCCAGTTTGTCTTCTTTGATAATTCCATCAATTCCACCGTCTCCGCTTTTACCGATAGCTTTGCCTGCATCCGCCCTGTTCCCCCCATATCCCATCTTGACCAGAAGGTCGATGACCAC
>JAAUQA010000189.1 GCA_012032855.1 Candidatus Competibacteraceae bacterium | reverse complement strand
CTCGACGAGCTGCGATTGCTGCTCTTCAAGTTCTGACTGTCGCTGTTCCCAGGAGTCGGGTCTGCTCGGCGAGCTCGCTCTCTTGGGCACTGATGGTTTCCGACCGCTGAGCCAATTCCAGCTCGGTCGTCGTAACTCGTTGTTCGCGATCCGCAAGTTGCTGGTGGCGCTCGTCAGCGTCCCCAAGCCGTGACGAAAGATCGTGTTCCGCCTGGCCGACGGCGAGCACCTGGTCGAGCCCTCCCGGCAGGCCGGTGAGGATGAACGTCAGGCAGAGCACGCCGCCGACCAGCACGCTGCTGATCGTGCTGACGCCATTGCCGACGGTCGCATCGTCCGCAATCGTGATGTCGTCGTTCGCGCCCGAGTAGGTGAAGGTGCGGGCCGAGGCATCCAGGTCGTCGGTGATCGGCGATTCCATCTGGATGTAGTTGATCGTTCGCGGCCCACCGCCATCGGTGATGACGACGTCGAACGCGCTGCCGCCGACGATCACTCCGTACTCGTTGATGGCGTTCGCCACCTATGGCTTAATCGTACACGAAGGTAGTTCCGAGGCACGTCGGGCAGGGCGTATTTATATGACTCTGGCCATCGTTGGTGAAGTACTGTTGCTGAGCGCACTGTGGTTGATCGCTGATGCATCCGGTGAGTTCAATATCGCACTGACTGACTTGGCTGCCCGCATCGCAGAAATGCCGCAGCGCGACCTTGTCGTGGGCTTGGTACTGGCTAGCTTTGCGGTCAAAATGGGCAGCGTTCCGTTACATATCTGGTTGCCTGCCAGTTACCGTTGCGCCCCTGCGCCGGCCAGTGCAGCATTGGGGGGCATCGTGATCAAAGCCGGTTTGCTCGGTTGGTTGCGCTTTTTACCGTTAGGACAAGTTGCCCTACCCGCAGTTGGAGAGATATGCATCGCGGTAGGTATGTTATCGGCTTTTTACGGCGCGTTAGTCGGTGCCTTGCAGGAAAGGCCGAAGACGGTGGTAGCCTATTCAAGCATCAGCCAGATGGGGTTGCTGACGGCATTGTTAGGGATTGCTTTGGCAGCCCCCGACATGTGGCCGTTGCTTCTTAACCTTATGTTGTTATTTAGCTTGCACCACGGAATAGCCAAGGCGCCTTATTTTTGGGAGTAGATGTCGCGGGCCGGAATATGCCCGGCAGCGGTTGGCTATTGGCCTTGCCCGCGTTGGCGTTGGCGGGTGCTCCCCTAACTAGCGGGGCGGTAACCAAATTAGGTTTCAAGGATGTCGCTTTGTTAGCTCCGGGCGAATGGAGTCAGTGGTTGCTGCTACTGCTCGCTCTCAGTTCGGGGGCTACAACCTTATTAATGGCCCGTTTGATATATTTGGCTTGGCCTCGCCGATCTGGCCGATTTCCTTCCTGCTGGTTGTGGTTGCCGTGGCTGGGGTTGTTGATCGCGTTGTGGGGTGTGCCTTGGTGGTGGTCGGTTACGCACTTGCCTGGGTTAGTGACGCGCGCATTGGAGGCGAGCGTTATGCTCGAAAGTTTGGGTGTGTTGCTGGGATTCGGCGTGTTCGCGGTAATCGTTTGGGGTGTTGGACGGGCCACGGGATTGCGCTTTGTTTTGCCGGAAGGGGATGTGTTGATACTGGGTCATTGGTTCAGTCTGCTGCGGAGTAAAATTAGCTTGACTGTTTTGAAGGCTCCACAGTTCTCTATCTCAATTGGTGCGCGGAATTGGCCTTATTTTCTGAACGGCGAACGTTGCTTGCAGCATTGGCCTGTTACAGGGATAGGTTTGTTGGCGCTGTTTATGGCGTTGATCTTTTTATTGGTGAGATGATTTAACCTCGCATTGCCTATTTTATAATTGAACACTAATTTATACCGAATTTAACGTGAAAAGCCGATCACAAATCGGCTTTTCTTGCTTATGGCGCTGGTTGGTTGCTATATGAGCAGCCGCCGCTGGACGCATTAAAAAACCGGCATTGATTCGGATGTGGTCCCCGACACCAAGGTGATATTGTCACCTTGACACCATATCTCATCATTGATGAGGAGTTTAAAAACCAAATCCGCAGATGTTTTAGTCGACCAGAACCATTCATCACCGCTGGCGTTTTCCATAAGGATGCCTTTCTCCCAACTCAGTTCAGCGCCCTCGCCACGAATAAAAAGACTGTTTCCGAATCCAACATCGACTTTGGCGATAACTTTAGTCTCACTCGCTACTTTCTTCTGTCCACCGCCAGCCTTCCTTGTAGTAGATGCAGTCTCGGTGGTTTTCTTGCTCGCAGAGGACCGAGGTGTCGCTGGTTTTCTAGCGGGCTTTTTAGTTTTCGTGGACGCGCCTGAGGTCGCCTTAGCCGGTTTATTGGCCGGTGCTGCATCAGAGATTACAATTTTTTCAGCTGAACTCATCGTTGATATAGCAGCCTCTTTACTTGCTGAGGCTGTAGTCGATGATTGGTCAGCTTTCTTAACCGCCGCTGTCTTTTGCGATGTGGTCTTTTGAGCGGTGGCGGGTTGAGTAGTCGTTGCCTTCTTTGCTGGCATTCGAAGTGCTCCTCAGCGGATTGAAAATTAATGAGAGCTATGAACCTAAGTCAGTGGGGAGTATCACTGTGGTTACTCAAATACTGAGATCGTCTAATGATTTACCCGCCTTAAGAGCGTCATTTAACCAATTCGGTCTTTTGCCACGCCCTGTCCAGGTTTGTTTTGGATTTTCGGGGTTTCGGTACTTAGCCACACCTTTTGAAGTTGAAGTCGATTTACTGGCTTTCTCACCGTCTTTAACCTCAACGTTCAAGTTGACCGAAGCGGCCAGTGCTTGTATTTTTTTTATGACATCTTTCTTCTTGTCTCGCTCATACTGATTGACCAAGTCCTGAGCGTTGGTAATCAAGCTCTGCAGGGCATCCAAGGACATGTCTTTCAGCTCTTCAATATTCATCATCTTTGACCTCGCGAATCACAGTAAGGGATTTGCCAATAAGTTTATATTAGTTAGTTCAATATACATTTCTATTCTATTAATGTTAGAAGGTCAATATCTAACTATAAAAAAATTTATGGTTTGCAATGGATGAGGGGCAAGAGTCGTTTTCTGGGAGCACCGTTTACCGTCTACAGTGATTGCGGGTGGTGCGGCTGATCACTAGCTCTGAGCACTATCCTCTGTATTTATACGTACGTATTCAACAGGATTTTCCTCAGCCTGTTTTTGCTGTGTTATACAGTGAATCGTTCCTGGAGTGGATAAAAATGGGTAAGCACCTGCTTAAACTGTATGTTGCCGGAGAAAACCGACGCACCGATCAAGCGTTGTCGTCTGCAAGGAAAATAGTTGACGAACTACAGGACGGCTATCGATTGGAAGTGATTGATGTGCTTCTGGAACCCCAGTTGGCTCAATTCGCCAGTATCTTGGCGACTCCTACGCTAGTAAAGGATATACCACCGCCTTCACGGCGGTTATTAGGAGACTTGTCGAATACACGTGACGTGTTAAACAAGTTAGGGTTAAAAAAAAATATCTGAGTATCCTGTCTCAGAAACGGAGCTATTCCCAGCGAAAGCTGACGGAACCGACCCATAAAAAGATAGCGCTCATAACCAGCAGAACGGCTAAATGTCCGGCGATCTGGGTTAACCCGGCACCATCAATCATAACCGCACGAGCGCCATCTATAAGGTGGGTCAACGGCAGTAATAGTGATAGCTTTTGCAACCAAGGATGTAGTCCTTCAAGAGAAAACCAGACCCCTGATAAAAACATCATTGGCCAGCTCAGCATGTTTAGTAGCCCCCCGGCCAACTCTTCGCTGCTAATTCGTGCAGTGATCATCAATCCTAAACTGATTAAACTGATCGCTCCTATCAAGAAGATAAGCAGTAGATTAAAAAAACTACCGAACATCGCGAAGTCGATAAATAGATTGGTGCCGATAAACACCAATGTAGTAGCCGCGATCACCAGCCATAAGCGGGAGATTACCTGGGCCGCTAAAAACTCCAAAGCGGTCAGTGGGGTTGCTTTCAGCCGCTTGAGCACACGGTTTTTGCGATAACGTACCAGCACATAACCGACTCCGTATAAGCAACTAAACATCATGTTCATGGCGAGAACGCCGGGGAGTACCCAGTCTACATAACGGATTTTTGTGCCAACAACGGTTTGCTTGGCGAAGTCCGCCATGCCGCTGCCACGCAATATGCGCTCCAGCAAATAACCCTGGGGGGAGTCATCGTTGATCCAATATTGCTGAGTCAAGGGATTCAGCAGCATATCGAGTTGATGGCGTTCTACCTTGACGATAGCCGATGCGGAATCGGATACGGGGATAAAATCGATGTAATCGGTCGCCAGAAAGGAATTATCCGGCCAATCGGCTTTTGGGCCAATGATGCCGACTTTATAGAGATCCACACGATTATCCGAAAAAGCAAAGGCAAAACCGATTACGACCAAAGCAGGAAATAGTATGTTCCAAGACAGCGAAGAACGATCACGTAGAAACTCTTTGTTGCGGGCCACGAACACCGCCCAGAATCGTTGTAACTTCAAGCGCGTAATTCCTTCCCGGTCAGTTCCAGAAATAAATCCTCTAAAGTGCGCGGCCTGACCTGCAAGTGTTCAAGCGAAACGCCGAGTGCTAACAGGTCCCGGATTGTTGCATTCACATCACAGGTTAGGATATCGACACCCTCGCGGTGTTGAATTACGGTTGCCGCTGGAGGCTTAACGTTTGCAGGAAAAGCATCATCGGGTAATTGCAGGACAACTTCGTTGAAATGTTCTGTTAACAGGGATTTTGGGTTGCCCTGAGCGATCAGCTTGCCATGATCCATGATGGCGATCTCATCGCATAAATTGAATGTCCTCTTCCATATAGTGAGTGGTCAACACCAGGGTTTTTCCTTGCGCTTTGATGGTGTGGACTAAATCCCAAAAATTCCGCCTTGCTTGCGGATCCAACCCGGTGGTGGGCTCATCCAGAAACACGATTTGCGGATCATTGATTAATGCGATGGCTAGTAACAGTCGCTGGCGTTGTCCACCCGAGAGTTTACGGGTATCTCGATCAAGAAATTCCTGCAAAGCACAAATGGCAATCAACTCATCTAATGGCACGGTTGTGGTGTAAAGGCGTTGAAACAAAGCCAACGTCTCTTGGGTCGTGATAAAGTCCTGCAATGCAGTGGATTGGAACATGATGCCGGCTTCATCGCGAAAACGATGACCTAGGGGCGAACCTTTATAAAGAATAGTGCCGCTGGTTGGCTTAATAATGCCTTCCAGTAATTCTACCGTTGTCGTTTTGCCGGCCCCATTAGGACCTAACAGGCCAAAGCAGATACCTTCAGCGATGGCGAAATCGACTCCGTTAACCGCTTTGACACCACGAAAGTGTTTAACTAAGTCAATGACTTGTAGTAATGGCGCCATGTGATGAAAATTATCTTCGAGCTACCAAGCACAGTCAGCCAGCTTATTAGCTAAGTTCACCAACATGGCAGCTGTGGCTCCCCAGATATAACGATTCTCATAGGGAATCACGTAGTAGTATCTCAGTTCTCCGCGATAATCTGCGGCATGGCGTTTGTGATGACTGGGATCAAGAATAAACGCTAATGGGACCTCGAATGCTTCGGCGACTTCGAAGGTATCCAAACTCAATTCGAACAGCGGCTCGACGAAGCCAACCACCGGGGTAACCAGGAAACCGGTAATGGTCTGGTAGGGTTCCATGAACCCAATCACGTCGACATGCCGGCGGTGCAAACCGATTTCCTCTTCGGTTTCGCGCAGAGCGGTCTCGGTATGGCTTAAATCGTGCTGCTCGACCCGTCCGCCGGGGAAGCTGATTTGCCCGGCGTGATTATCCAGATGCTCGGTACGCTGGGTCAGTAATACGGTGCATCCTTCCGGCCGGTCCACCAAAGGCATTAGTACGGCGGCAGGTGTCAGCGGTCGATCTTCACGAGGCTGGCCGGATACTGCAAAATCGCCCGCCAACCCACTGGTGACCGGTTTGTCGTGCAGGCACTGACGGATAGATTCGCGTAAAGCCGAAGCAGTCACAATTGGCCGAATATCCGCATATAATTGGCCGTTGTCGTTTCTGCAACGTGGTCGAACGTCTCTCCGCGTAGGCGAGCGACGCCTTCGGCCACATGACGGACCCAGGCCGGTTGATTTTTAGCGCCCCGATGAGGTTCCGGAGCCAGATAGGGACAGTCCGTTTCTACCAGCAAATGGTCAACGGGTAGTCGGCGGGCGACATCATGCAACTGTGTCGCGTTTTTAAATGTCACGATCCCGGACAGAGAAATCACAAAATTCAACGCCATGAAGCGGACCGCCGTATCCCAATCTTCGCTGAAACAATGAATAACGCCACCGACATCGTCCGCGTTCTCCTCTTCGAGTATGCGTAAGGTATCGGTATGCGCATCGCGGGTATGGATAATCAAGGGTTTGCGGGTCGCCCGCGCCACCGCAATTTGAGTGCGGAACCACTCCTGTTGGCGGGTTTTATCCTGATCATGGTAATAGTCCAGACCGGTTTCCCCGATAGCAACGATCTTGTCATGATCAGCCAACCGGCACAGGTAGGCGAATTGAG
>JAAUQA010000188.1 GCA_012032855.1 Candidatus Competibacteraceae bacterium | reverse complement strand
TCAATAGATTTAGAAATTTTTCATCTTTCTGACAGGTTCGGTTCACGCAACTGACAAGCGTTTTTTAACTACCAGCGCCTAGTCTGTTGCCCAACAAAAGCGGTTTTCAATTCCTTCTTAAATGATCGGAGAACGTCATGAACCTGTCACTCATTACTGCAAACGTTATCCCCGCCAGTGCGAAATGGGCCTTCACCACGCGGCGGGTGAATAAATCCGATGTGGTTGGCTTATCGACCGATTTTTCCCACGCGGTCCCCGGCGATTTGGTACTGGGGCAAATCATTACGCTCGGCCAGCACAGAAAAATCCAGTTAGCTGAGGGCCGTCTATCGGAGTCCTATACCGGCGATTATATCGTCGTGGCTTGCGGAGACCGTTATGCGCCGGATCAATTTGAAGGCGTTGCCGAGTTGGACCCCGAGGGAGCCGATTTAATCGCCGGTGGCGGCTTATTGGGCCGGATGCGCGCGGCGCATATCAAGATGATCCAACCCACTCGGGTAAAACCGCTGGGATTGCTGCTCAATCGGCAGGGCGAGACTATCAATATCGCCAACTACAGTTTACCGATGGCGGCCATGCCAAAGGACATCACGGTCATCGGCGTCGTTGGCGCTTCGATGAATGCCGGCAAAACCACCGCTGCGGTTAGCCTCGCGCATGGTCTGAGCCGTGCCGGACTAAAGGTGGCCGGTATCAAAGCGACGGGCACCGGCGCATTCGGCGACTACAATGCGTTCCGCGATGCTGGGATTCCAATCGTAGCCGATTTCACCGACGCGGGCATGGCCTCGACCTATCGGCAACCGATCGATCGCATTGAAGAGGGCTTTAAAGCGTTGATCGCACATGCCGCCGCAGAGGGCGCGGAGGTCGCCGTGGTTGAGCTGGCGGACGGCATTTTCCAACTGGAAACAGCGGAATTATTGCGTGCTTCGATCATTCGCGATAGTTTTTCCGGTGTCATGTTCGCCGCGCCTGATGCGCTGGGTGCCGTTGGCGGGGTAGCTCATCTGCGCCAGCTGGGATTGGAGCCGTTTGCCGTCTCCGGCATGGTGTCTTGTTCACCGCTAGCGATTGCCGAGGCTGAAGCGGTTACTCAAGTGCGTATCGCATCGCGCGACGAGCTGCGCGATCCGGCCTGCGCCACCGAACTGGTCAGCGGTTTTATGTCGATTTCACCGGTCGCGCCCAGTGAAGCGGTGATCGGTTATGAGAGAGCCGCATGAACCGTTTTCCTGACTTGTTAGACCAAGGCCGCGTTAAGGGCGTGGCCTTGGTCGCCGCAACGGCGGTTGGTCAAGCCATCGCTGCCGGCGTGGCGGCCTTCGCAACCCGCGATGTGTTTGCCGCCTTCGCTTCATCGGATGCTGCTTTGCCGCTTGGCTCCTTAGCACTGATTATTACGGCGGGCGTGGCCATCGCCACGCTGCGTGTCGTCGAGCGGACCCTTGGAGAGGGCGTGGGCCAAGACTACGCGGCATCGCTACGCAAAGCACTATTCATCCATTTAAGCCGCATGCCGGCGCGAGAGGTGTCGCGGCACCGGTCCGGAGCGCTGGCGCTTCGGTTCGTGGGTGATCTGACCGCAGTACGGTCCTGGGTCAGCACCGGCGTGACTAGGCTGATTTCCGCGTCCATCGTATTGCCCGGCGCATTGGCCGCGCTGGTGCTGCTCAATCCGCAGCTGGCTTTAGCGGCGGCCGGTCCTTTGTTGCTCTCGATAGGTTTAATGGCCCTGCTCGCGCCACGGTTACGGCCTCTGCACCGGCGTCTGCGCCGCCAACGGCACGGCTGGCCGCCGATATGAGCGAGCGGATTCCAGCCGCGCCGGAATTGCGCCTAATCGGGCGCATCGGCAAAGAAGTCAAGCGTCTGGAACACAACGCAGGTTCGCTACGCCAGGCAGCAACCAAACGAACGCGTGCCTCCGCGCTATTGCGTGCAGTACCCGATTGCGGTGCCGTGCTAGCCACCGTGCTGCTACTGGGTACCGCTCACCATATCGGCGCCGCACCCGCCGAAGCCGCTGCGGCGCTCGCTATTCTAAGCCTCGTTGCGTTACCGTTGCGCGATCTTGCCAACATCTGGGACCGTCGGCATGCCTGGGAAGTCGCCCGCGATAAATGCAACGCCGTGTTTAACGTGCCTACGCTGAAAACGCTGGTCGGCGATCCGATCGAACTCACCACTGAACCTGTCACTCTGAACTTCGAGCAAGTGAGTGCAGGTATATTGTCTAGTTTTCAGTCAAAGCGCCGCGCCTGGCGAAATAATTGGTATCGTGGGTGGTAATGGCGCCGGCAAATCCACGTTGCTGTCGTTGGCTGCCGGTTTAGAACATGCCAAAACCGGACAAGTCACGCTCAACAGCTGGGATATCCGTGCGCTCTCGTCAGCCGAGCGGGTCAAGAGAATCGCCTATACCGGTCCTCGTTCGCCGATTCTTAAAGGCAGTCTGCGCCGCGCTCTGACTTTGGGCATTAAACCGCGTCCCTCCGATGAGGCGATTGAACGCGCCGCTCGCGACTTTGGGCTGGGCCAGGTCATCGACCGTCTGGGGGGTCTGGATGGGCGTTTAGCGGAAGGTGGACGGAATCTGTCGTCGGGCGAAGCGCGTCGCATTCATTTGGTGCGCGCACTGCTGGCGAAACCGCAGCTGCTGTTGCTTGATGAGCCGGATGATACCCTGGATGTCGAAGGTCGTGCGTTGATTCTGCGGCTGGTCCGGGAAACGCGTGCTACCACTTTGATCATTACACATGACTTACCACTCGCTAGGCAAGCTGACAAGCTGTGGTATATTCAAGGCGGTCGTCTTGGTGAACATGGCCCACCGGATGCGGTACTCAAGGGTGATGGTCCGACTGCCCGCTTCTTTCGGCTCAGCCGGGTCGCATGAACTCGCGTAAATACAATATGCGGCTAATTTCAAAACTGCATCTGGCGTTTGGTGTGATGCTGTGCATCGCGTTTGGTAGTTCCGCGCTGACGGTATGGAGCGCGCGGCAAGCGGCATTTTATCTCGAACGCACCCAGCTAGCGCACCAAGTCTACGAAACCTATTTGGCGCTTTCCAGCCACACCTACCAGCTGTTCAAGCAATTCGGCGACGCGATGCTGATCGGTAACCGCGACCGCGGTACCGGCGAAGAGCGACTGCTGGACACATTACGGTCGGATGTCGTTTACATCCGGCAATTGATTGCCCAAGAGATTCAGCTGGTAGGGGAGGAAGAAATCGAAGAATTAGAACTACTTGCACGCATCGAAAGGAATATCGAAGAATTGTTAATCGAGCATCAGAACATTCTTGCAGCGAAGCAAGCGGGCTTGGATGCGGAATACAAACAACGACTTGTTACCATGCTTGATGTGAAGATTGACCAGAACTTTAACCAGCTTATTGAGGAAGCGGTCATGGAAGAAGCCGAAGAGGTGCATGAAAATCGACAGGAAACTGCGGCCAAGCTCAAGCGATTCCAGTTCATGGCGCTGGTATTCGGACTCATTGCCGCTATTGCGACCCTGGCCAGCTTGTGGGCCCTGCGGCGCGATATAAAGCAACCCATAGAAAGGCTGCTCGAAAGGTGCCGCGGCACTGCAACGGGGCGAACTCAGGCACCGGATTGAAACCGGTGGACCATTGGAACTCGGCAATGTCGCCCACGCCTTTAACCGCATGGCCTCTGAAATTTCATCTCGCGAGATGGCACTGTCGCAAACCAATGAACAGCTGACCCAATCCAACACACGGCTTGAGAAGGCGGTGGCGCACCGAACGGTTGAGCTCAAGCGATTGCTGGATACTCTCAAAGTGAGCGAGGCCAATCGCCGACGTCTGCTCGCCGATGTCAGTCACGAACTGCGCACGCCCTTGACTATCATCGCGGCGAAGCAGATATTGCGTTGCGCGGCCAGCCCAAACCACCGGAAGTGTATCGTGAAGCACTGGGGCGGTGCCGGGATGCCGCGGATCACACAGCACGGTTGGTCGATGATTTGTTATTCGTCGCCCGCCGCGAGGCTGGCGAATCCCGGCTCAAAGTTGAGGCTATTGATCTTGCCGGTCTGTTGCAGCGCTTTATCAGCGAACACCGCAGTTTTCCAGAGGGGAATGTCGTATCTTTTGCCACGACGGTGGATAAGGCGCTTATCCGGGGCGATGAGGGTCGCATTAGACAGGTAGTCATGATTCTATTGGAAAATGCGCTGCGTTACGGCGGAAGCAAAATCGATGTGCGGCTCGATAGAGCGCCTGAAGGGTATTTAGTCGCTGTTTCCGATAACGGCCCCGGTATGGCCGAAGACGAACAAGCCCGCGCCTTCGAGCGGTTTTTCCGCGGCTCCAACGCAGCCAGTCGATACGGTCAGGGCAGTGGCCTTGGCCTACCGGTCGCCAAGGCCATCGTCGAAGCGCATGGCGGCAAGATCTCGCTTACCAGCGTGCCGGGTCAGGGGCTGACCGTTTCATTCGCGCTCCCAAATCGTCCACCGTTGAAGGCCGTATCATGAATCTACTGGTAGTCGAAGATGAGGCGCGGGTGGCCGATTTCATTCAGCGCGGTCTGAAAGCCGAAGGCTGGACCGTCACGGTTGCCTCAGACGGAGAAACGGCGTTGAATCTGCTGGCCCGCGACGATTTCGATGTAGTCGTGTTGGATTTGATGTTGCCGGGCATTAGCGGTCAAGACGTGTGCCGGCGCTTGCGGGCCGGCAAAAACTTGACCCCGGTATTGATGCTCACTGCCTTGGATGCGGTCGATGACCGAGTCGCGGGACTACGTCTGGGGGCCGATGATTACCTACCGAAACCGTTCAATTTCGACGAACTGGTCGCCCGGATCGAAGCGCTGGCGAGGCGCGCCCGTAGTTTCGAGACCCGGGAGCTTGAAACACATGAGCTACGCAGCGGCGCACTGTGTTTCGATACCCGATCGCTGGAGGTTACCTATGATGGGCAGCGTATCGACTTGACCAGTAAGGAACGCGAGATCCTCAAACTGCTGCTGGACAATCCGGATAAGATTTTTTCCCGCGAACGAATTTTAAATGCGGTCTGGGGCATCAACGAAGATCCCATGACCAATGTGGTCGACGTCTATGTCGGTCGATTACGTAAGAAACTCGGCTGTATCGGAGAAGCTATCGAAACGGTACGCGGGGTCGGCTACAAATTCTGCACGCCCCGCTAGCCGCGCTAGGTATCGCTCAGCAAGTTAATTTACGGGGTCGGTAGCCAATACTGCTGGGCCTTAGCAAAGGCGGCTTGACCCACTTGACGACCCTGTTCCCGACCCCGCAGATCGCCGTCTTGAAAATGAATACCGCCATAGCGCCTGGAGTAAGCGGCTTCGTCGGCAGCATCCTTGAGGGTGGGCCAACGCAGTACGATATCCGTGTTGGGTCCCTGTTCATAAAATCCTTTTCCCGCCCGGAACAAAAATTCTCCCAGCAAATCCTCTTCGCCGTCACCGTCAATATCTTGGCCGGTGCGAGTTACCCCATCGAAAAATCGATCCGTACCGGTGAATAAAGTAAGCGCGGTTGCTGCCGCAGCACTGAATACACTGTGCCCGGAAAGATATTCAGGAAAGGCGGGTGTGATGAACGTTTGTTGTTGATAGGGCTGCCAATCTCGCCCGGGCATATCTATGGTGCCGCGATTCGGTCCTCCCCAGCCGCGGATGGTTTGATCAGCATACAGAAAGTGGATGGCAGAGATCGGCCGCACATAATTATAATGGCGTTTGCTGTCCCACACCGCGATTCCCGCATCTAGCAGGGCCGCATTGAGTGCAAAAAACAGCTTCACGTCATCATCCAGGTTATGCCCATCGCGTCGTGACAGGCCATGAGCGAGCTGATTCCAATGCCCGGGCGGAGATTCACTACGTGGTCCGTCAGCCCAAAATTCTGCAACGACTTTCTGGGATTCGGTCAATTCTGCGTTCAGTTGCAGAATTTGGGCGGTTTGTTCTCGGTAAGCTTGTTCATTGGTGGTCTGCCGACCGGTAGCGTCGACATACGGTGCATCGGACCCCCACTGCGGTGGCGGCGGGGGACGAAACCGCGTTCGAACTGGTCCCGTTCGATCTCGCCTACGCGGATTTTCTCGATGGATCGCTACGAAGTCCGCAAGGCGGTCGATGACAACAAAGACTCCGGATGGGCGATTGCGGCCTACGAGGAGAAGAACCGGACGAACCGGACGGCGATCTTCGTGGCCCGCAGACCGTTTGGATTTGGACCGGGAAGCAAACTCACGTTCAAGCTCGATCAAAACTCCTCGCGCGCGAAGCACCTCCTCGGAAAGTTCCGGCTGTCGATTGCCACGGGCGATCCGGCGGCCCACCGCGCACTGGCTGATGTTTCTGACCAGATGCGGGCGCTCGTGATTCTCGATCCCGCTGACCGCACCGAAGAACAGCAGAAAGAACTCTCCAAGTATCATCGCTCGATCACGCCGTTGCTGGCCGACACGCGCAAGGGAAGTAGAGGCGCTGAAGAAACAAACTACCCAAGAAACGTCGGCCTCAACACTTGGTGCTGGAGAAAGCGAAGGATCTTCCGCCAAACCCACGCTGATGATCGCGGCAGTTTCAGGAACCCAGGGCGATGAA
>JAAUQA010000187.1 GCA_012032855.1 Candidatus Competibacteraceae bacterium | reverse complement strand
TGTTGTTCTTGTAGTTTGATGGTTAACAGTTGATGCTGATAATTCCATTCATAGACGGCGGCATTGGCATCCAGCCCCTCATAGCATTGCAGGCGGATTAGCGGGCATTCGAACACTTTGGCCAATGCCTTGGCCACTTCGGTTTTGCCCACGCCGGCATCCCCTTCTAACAGCAGCGGCCTTCCCAAATGCACCAAAAGCATCAACGTCGTCGCCAGGGATTGATCGGCGACATAATCGGCTTCGGCAAGTTTATCCTGCAGCTGAGCTACTTCGGTCCTCATCATGGTTGGCGTATCCGGCAAAGTGATCAATGCAATAATACAACCCGGATCGCTGTACGTCATGGACGTATGATGCAGCCCATGTATTTGTTGAAGCTCCGCTTCTTTCAAGACTGTTGACAAACTATCTAAACGACGATGAATACCGTGCCTTGCAAGCCCCCCTGCTTGATCATCCGACGGCGGGTGACCTGATACAATGAGTAAACGAGATATGTTCGCTGAGTTGATGGATGGTCTGGAGTCTTACTTGACGCAACTCACTCAGATAACTGCCGCTGATCATTGAGCTGATCTTCCAAGAACCGTTGCAGCGCCTCTAACTGGGTATCGATACCGACATCGACAATACCGATTTCGGACTCGAGAATACAGGCTTCAGGTTCGAGGCGATTGTCTGTGACGATGTCAATCAAGTCGGGATCAATCGGCAATTCGGTAAGCCGTTTCTTCAGCATAGCTTCAGCAGTAGGCGCGACACGCAGAGTAACCCGCTGATCCCGGCGGAGCAGTTGCAGCCCATTGCTAATTGCTGCTAGGGCTTTTGTCTCCTGGTCGAACTCTCCCATGATGCGGCGTATGCCCTCCATAACAATCGACGCCAGTTGTCGTTCGAGAGCACCCAAATAATCAGCGGTTGCGGTGCCGAGTTGCCATATGTGTTCCGCTGCCTTCGCTTGGCCCTGGGCGAATCCCTCTTGATAACCTCGCTCCTTCGCTTCGGTATACGCGCTTTCCGCATCCGCGCGTAATTTTGTCGCTTCCCGCTGGGCTTGTTCCAACACCGTGCTGGCCTGCTCAAACTCGCCGTAGGATTCTGCCTTTAACACGCGCAGACCAGGCGCTAGCTCCGGTATGACTGATTTACGTCTGAGGAAGGTCGGCATGGCTATGCTCTATCAAATTCAACTCGATCATCAGTTTGGCGAGCAGGGTTTGCGCCTGCTGCTGACTCATCCGCCAGGGTGGATTGGTAATGTCGTCTTGCCAATGCCGGGGCAGCTTCAATATCAGGCGCTGCAGCAACCCCGCTGCCTGGTCTTTGAATGCACAACTCAGACAATCGAGTCCGGCACGCCGCACCTGCTTGCGACAGTGGGCCGCATTCCAGGATCGATCAGTGGAACTATCCAGCGGCGGGGCCAAAAACGGCGCACGTTTTAAGGCGAATAGATAGGCGTCTTCGCCCAGTTGTTCGCGCAGCGACAAGACTTCCTCACGCAACACGGTGTGCTGGATTTGCCGACTATAACGGCAAAGACCGGCATGAAGCGCCAGTGCGGCAATATCCGCTCCCGGCAGTAAAGCGATGCGTAGTAATGGTTCTTCAATCGCAAAGCAATACTGGTTTTGCAACCCAAACTGCTTCAATAAATACTGCGACAGTTGCAGCCGTACCCGCGAGCAGTCACGCAATTTGGTTAGCACTTCACCGTGTGGTAGTGATTCCAGCCAACTGTTATGGAGAAACTGGCTGGGCAGCAAATTGAACTCACAAACCGCTGCGAGAAGCGCCCGCTCAGGAACTGCGGTAGCTTCTGGATTGGGCATTCGGGCGACGCCAGGATAGATTTAATAACTGTGCAGAACGCTTCTTGGTCGCTGTGCCTCCAGCGGCCATCGGGTCGCTGGGCGGTTGGCGATACAGCCGCCAGCCCAGATAGCCGCACCCGCCAAGCGTCACAATGAGCACGCCCCCCATTCCCCAGACCATCGCCTTGAGGGTATTCAGTTCCGTTATTCCAGCGAATGAGCCACTTTGTAGTGTGATTTCCGGAATCTCCGCCGGTAGCATGACCACCGAGACCTTGTCATAACTCAAGCCCTCGATGCTCTTTTCGACAATCAGCTTGATCTCGGATTTGATGTCCTCCAAGTGACTTTCCGGCAGATATTTGATGAATACGGAAGCGGAGGACGGTTTGACCCGGTCGGTGAATGGGTCGTTTTCCGGCAATACGATATGGACGCGAGCGGTAATTACGCCGTCGATGCGGGATAGCGTTTCCTGCACGTCTTGCGACAGTCCGTAAATAAACCGAATGCGTTCTTCCAAGGGCGAGGAAATCAATCCTTCTTTTTTGAACAGGTCCTTCATGCTGGCATGTTTCTCCTTGGGAAAGCCCTGCCCCTTGAGTAAAGCCACCGCTGTCGGCATCTGGCCCTGCTGCACATGGATCGCGAAAGTGCCGGTTTTCTTTTCGGGGATTTTCTCGCTATTGATCCCGTTACGCAGCAAAATAGCCATCATGTCGTTGGCATCATTCTCCGGCAACTGGCTATACAGTTCCATTTTGCAGCCTGCCAGCAGGATGATTGCCAACAGTAAAACGCTGAGAATAGCTCGTTTGCAAAACTGTTCCCTGGATAAGAAACCCTGTAAACCGGTCATAGCTTGGACCTGCTGAGTCAGTGGGATGATCCGCCCACCCCGCGCCACAATACAGTACGGCGGCGCGGAGCAGCGCAGGGGAAACAGGCAATTAACGCTCGACCACCTCGACTTCATTCTGTATAGCGTTGCCCATGGCCTGATTGGCGGTGATGGTGTCACCGTTCTCGTTGGTCCAGTCGTCCACACCGTTTTCCTCATAGAAGACGTAACCGTCATTATGGGCGGCGTCGAGCTCCTCACCGTTACTCATGACTTCGCTGATCTGCACGTTGTTATTGGCTATACCGGTCACTTGGATGGCTTGATCGCCCTTGGTGATCGTCACCGTGTCGGTAACGGTTTGACCATTTCCGGTGGGGCTGGTATGCACAGTGATCTTGGTGCCGTCATCCAGAACAAAGGTCGAATCCTGCTTGAAGTCCCACTTGCCACCATCGTTTTCCTTGACGTGCGGATCGCCCCAGATATTCACTTCATTGCCGTCAGCATCTTTGATATGCCAGGACTGACGCTCGTTATCGAAGCTCAGCTCGTAGCCGTTATCCAGCTGAATGGTGTTATTCTCCTGATCGACCTGCCAGGAGCTGTTGGAGGCATTGCTAGTGGTGCTGCCTCGTGATGGGCCGAGGTTTTCAAGATTATCGGTGACTTCGCTCAATGCCTCAGTCACAGCGTCCATCTTGTCCGCCAGTTCGTCGGGCGACTGCTCGGAACCGATGTTCAGGGCATCCGCCGCTTTTTCGAACTCATCGGCAGCATGTTGCAGCGCTTTATACATCCCGTTGTCGTTCAAGTACCCGGAATCGGCAACATCTTCAAGACCCTCGACGGCTTCTTTCAATTGCTGGGCGGCGGCTTCAAAAGCCTGGCCTGCTTCGGGATCGTCAGGATTCTGCGCCAACTGTTCAGCGGCTGCGCGCAACTCGTCAATCGCGTGCTCAACAGCGCGGAATTCGGCCCCACTCAATTCGCCTTTGAGTTGGTCACACAGATCGTCTAATTCCTCAACGGCTTCCAGCATGCTTTGTGCTGCTCCACTGGTCGTGCTGTCGGGCGCGCTGGTCGATGAGCGTTGAGTGCTACTGGATGAGGTACTATCATCGCTGAGTTGTTGCAATGCCTCGGTCACGCCTTCCAACTTATCCAGCACTTCCGGCAGGGCCTCTTTCAAAATATCCGCACCATCGGTCCGATAAGGCGCACGCACGAAGGCATCGGTCACATCCTCGAATTCAGCAACGGCATTTTGCAATGCTTCAAAGGCGTCGTCCGGGATTTGCCCTTCCAACCCGGCCACCGTCCGTTTCAGTTCGATAGCGGCGTATTTCGCATCCATCATCGCTTCGCTATCGCTCGGATCCTCGCTCAACTTATCGAGCGCCGCCTTGAGCTGATCGATCGCCGCTTCCACCTCGTCGAATGCACCACTGTCTTGTTGTCCGCGCAATTGATCGGCCAACTCGTCCAGTTCGTCAGCCGCTTCGGACAACTCGGAAACAGCTCGCCGATCTCTTCATCGCCGTTTATGGAGTCGGAGATACGGTCGAATACGCCACGGTAACTGCTGGTCGGTGCGCGCTCGTCTAGCAAGACATTACTTTGTGCAGTCGTTCCGTTGTTGAACAACGGATCGGTTATACCCGGATTCCCTGACCCAGCGTAAGCGGTTGGTTGGTGGAGATTGTTGTGGTTATAGACACAGTCATATTCATCTCTGACGTCTCCTGGATGGGCTCATTCAGCCCGGTTAGGCGGTGCATGAAAACAGTGTCGGTTGGCCCGGTTTTGGGTGCGAGCATCAGCCTCCACTGCGGAATAGGGTAGTCAAGCCTTGGCTGGTCTGGGAAACAGCCGACGTCAAAATGCGGACCTTGGTTAACCAAAATTCCGTGCTCAGATACCAGCGTGTCGATTCGCTTGAATACTCAAGGCCGGCTTCATAAATCGCCTTGTTGCGCTCTTGTATCGCTTGGAGCTTGTCGGAGTATTCTTCAATAGCCGCTGCCGTCTCATCGGTATTCAAGTTGCTGTGGTGTACGGGGGCGGTATCCGCTTCATTTCCGGAAGCAATGGTTAGGTCCATGTAGGCATCGAAATCGGGTGATGCGTCAACCCGAGTATCCAACGTGCTGTGATGGATCACTTGATCACCGCCCGCGCTTGGCGACTGTTGTTGCAGATACGTTCTGAAACTGGGCCATTCGAACAACCGATCCATAATTTTTTGGTAATTTTGATCCATTTGCACGACGCCGCTCATCAGCTTATCGCCGAACTCGCCGGCTTTGGCGCTGGGTTCTGCTACCACGATATCGTCGATAGGGGGCAATGGTTCCGCCTCAGTCGGGGCATCCAGGGTGGCCTCAAACCGCGCCGCATCAGCAGGTTGAGGAGGTGTGGGGGAAGTCCACTGCTCCTGGCGAAGGTTGCTTCGGCAATGGCTTGGACCGCTGCAATAGATTCGGACATGTTGCCGCCTTCGCGTTTATGCTGGCCCGGCTAAGCCGTGACCGTCAAACGCGCCTCGCGAATCAGGGAAGCAGATACGCTTTGGCGATGGTCTGCTCATCAGAATTGCCCCGGTTAATCACTTCTTCTAACAAACGATCGCCCTCCGTGGTTTGACCGATCTGTTTCATGGCTAAGCCGAGAAAACATTTGGCCGTCATATGCTCAGGCTCTGCGGGCAGCACTTCATCGCGGAGCAGTTCAATCGCTTCCTCGTAACAGCCGGCGCTGATGCGCGCGATAGCCACTCCCACCAGCACGGGTACTTGCTGCTCCCGCACGGCTCGAATGCCATCCATGATCACTTGCCCTTCCTGCACCAGCCCTTTGAAGCAAGCCATGTAGCCGACTTGGGATAGGGTTCTCAACAATTCAGCACGTATTTCCACCGGAGCGGTTCCTCATTGGTTGTCGGTATTCCGGTAAACCCTGCTGCTTGGCAAACCTCGAATCGGTTCGCTGAACAGCAGGGCATCGCAGCCGTCCCAACCAGCAATTACTGGGTAATTTGCTGGGATTGGGTATTGCTCAGCTTCGAAATCGATTCACCAATCGCGCCTTGGCGTTCGATACCGGACATTACGGTGTCGAACTTGGTTTTTTCATTGGTGGATTCGGAGCTGTAGGTCATGCCGATTTCCTGCATTGCGATTTGATCGGCAAGCAATTTGTCGGCGGTTGCTTGAAAGCCAGCGATATCAGCCATGGTCGTGTCCTCTGTTAGTTACGGTTCAATGGATCATCGAAATTCACTATGGACTCGCCCCAGCTGGGCGGACAGCTTATGGCCGCCTCGCTCACAGCAGCGCCGGGAATTGTCCGGTGGCCATCCTCGCCGCGCGGCGCGCCGCGCGCATTCCTGAAAACCAATGGGTATTGCAACGTCACCTTAGGTCCGGGCCCGCAAACGCGGCCCCAGCACCTCGACAGCGTTGCTGGCTGCATCCAATGCCTTGAGCAGCTGATCAAGGCGCTGATATTCGGTCGGGCTAACGCCTCGATTCAATTCCCGCCGAATCAGTTGCGCATTACTGCGGAATTCATCGACCAGCTGGCGCTGATAGGCACCGCTTGCGTCGTTTTGCAAGGCCAATTCGATATCGAGATAAGCCGGTTGCTGTTCCATCATTTGCCTCCCAGGTAGTAGGCGTAGTCACGGTTGTTGCGGGTCAGCACGATACGATCGTGCGCGATGGTCTTGATGTAATAGCCACTGCTCAGACGTGCACCTTCCATGTATTGCCGACCATCCTTGGTGATGAAAAAAGCCGTTGCACCGACACTGACGCTTTTGATGTCGAGTTCAATGGCATCTGCGGGTTTCGCGGATACGCGCTTCCACGACGGGATGGCGGCCATAGCGGCCACGAAACCGCTGCTGCACCTTGCCCCAGCCCAGCAATTCCTCGACTCCCCAGCGTGCCGTTTACTAGCACTCGATCGCC